>JBIIYD010000191.1:0-6040 GCA_044347005.1 Flavobacteriales bacterium
GTCGGGGTAAAGGTGTTGCGCTCCATACAGGACGCTTCCGGGCCGATATTCGAACTGGCGCTGAACGATGGCGCTACGGTCCGGGCAGATCGGGTCATCATCGCCACCGGCGGAAGCCCCAAGTTGGAGGGGTTCACATGGCTCAGCGAATTGGGGATTGGCATCGTTCCTCCGGTGCCCTCGCTGTTCACCTTCAATATGCCGTCGGATCCGATCAAGGAACTCATGGGCGTGGTCGTCGATCCGGCACGGGTGCGTGTAGTGGGCACCGGCCTGGAAAGCGTGGGTGCGTTGCTCGTAACACATTGGGGTATGAGCGGCCCTGCCGTACTGAAACTGAGCGCATGGGGGGCCAGGGTCATCCACGACAGGAATTACCGGTTCACGGCGCAGGTCAATTGGCTCGGGCGTGTCAGCGAAGAGGAGGTTCGTGGACGACTGATCGGACCGGACCTTGATATTGCCAGGAAACACGCGGCCAATGCCGACCCCTTCGGGCTGCCGAAGAGACTCTGGTCGTTCTTGTTGGAGAAGGCAGGCATCCCGCCCGAAAGGCCTTGGGGAGACCTGCCTCATCGGGAGCGCAACCGGATGATCGACCTGCTTACGAACGACCGCTACGAGGTGGACGGCAAGACCACGTTCAAAGAGGAATTCGTTACCGCGGGCGGCGTTGACCTGGCAGGCCTGGACCCGGCAACGATGGAGAGCAGGGTAGTACCGGGCCTCTATTTCGCCGGGGAAGTCATCGACATCGATGGGGTCACCGGAGGTTTCAACTTCCAGGCCGCATGGACCACGGGATACCTGGCCGGTCTGGGAAGTGTACGTCCACCTGCCGATCAGCGCACCACGCGGTGAACGCTGGTGTGGTCGGGGTAGATCATGTGAACGATATACAGCCCCGGTGAAAGGTCCACTTGGACCTGAGCCTTGGGACCGACGGGTAGGGCCACATGAACTAGGCGCCCTCCTGCATCCAGCACTTGCATGATAGCAGGGGATCCCGGGGTGTTCCATTCCGCGTGGATCACACCATCGAATAGCCAGACCTTGTCCGTGCTCGCGAAGCGGTCCACAACGGATGCGTACGGCCCCCAAACAGCAGGGATCCACTCCGGCCTATCGATGTACGGATTGCGGTTGCCCTGCAAGGCGAAGACGGAATTGTTGCGCTCGATCTCCTTGGCGCTCACAGGATCGAGCGTACTCCAGGCCAGGAGCATTTCCTCGGCCCATGGCAGGAATTCCCCGCCCGACATCATTGGGCTGGTCCAATTGTCCAGCAATGGAAGGTAGCGCGTGAGCATATAGAAATAGCTGCGCGCCAGATCGCCCTTGTAGGCGTCGATGGGTTCGAATACGGTACCGCTGCATCCGGGCCAATCGCAACTGCCGCGTTTACTTCCATTGGTGCTCGTCCAGTTCGTTGAGCCCACGGTACCATAAGGCAGGTTACCACGCTGCTGGTTCACCCACGAATCCGTCGGGTACACGTTGAACAGGTCCGTACTCATCGGGGCGGCATCGTTGTACCAACTTTGGGGGAAGGTATGCTCGCGGTTGAAACAGTCCCCTTCCATCGGAAGGGCCGCGGTGCACTGGTCCAGAACGAACTGGTACACATATGCCGACGTCCCCCCGGGGTTGTCCGAATACATGTCCCAGACGGTTCCGTTGGGCCTTGCATCGGTGATCTCATAAGCCTGCCATAACACATTGTTATCCAAGATGGTATGCGGCGAAATGATGTCGCTCAGCGCGGATCGCAAGGGTTCACCGCTCAAGCCTTCGGCTGCATTGTAGTACCCTATAGGAGGTTGCCCGAAAGCGAGCAGGGGAACGAGAGCCAGAAGTGCTGCCAGGAAATGCATGGGGTAAAGATACCGCTGTGCTCCCCGCACCGTGTGTATAGGCCCATGGCCTACCACCGGAAACACGAAGGGGGATCCTTTCGGATCCCCCTTTACACGAAATGCGGAAACGGTCGTGGCTATTTCACTTTGTTGACAATGGCCGAGAATGCGGCTTCATCATTGAATGCGATCTCGGCCAGGGCCTTGCGGTCCAGATCGATGCCACCTTTCTTCAGGCGGTCCATCAGCACGCTGTAGCTTAGCCCGTTCAGGCGAGCGGCAGCATTGATGCGCTGGATCCAAAGCGCGCGGAAGTCGCGCTTCTTGAGCTTGCGACCGGTGTAGGCGTGCTGGAGACCTTTCTCAACGCTGTTCTTAGCGACGGTGAATACGTTCTTGCGGGCGCCGAAGCTGCCCTTTGCCATTTTGAGGACCTTCTTGCGGCGGGCCTTGCTGGCTACTTTGTTCTGACTGCGTGGCATGTTGCCTTGGTTTTTTTGGACGTGAGCGCCTCGATCTCTCGGGGGCTTGTGTGCTGCACGCCCTGGTTAACGCGACCTTTTCTACCCGGTGCGATCGGGTTCCTTACGGAAGCAGGGAGAGGATGTTCTTCTGATCACTTGGATGAACGAGCGTCATCTTCGTGAGGTTGTGTTTCCTCTTCGTCGACTTCTTGGTCAGGATGTGGCTTTTGTAAGCGTGTTTGCGCTTGATCTTGCCAGTGCCGGTAAGCTTGAATCGCTTCTTCGCTCCGGACTTTGTCTTCATTTTAGGCATGGCCTCTGTTCGTGTTGGTCGTCTTCCGCTTCGTGTATGGTGTCGGGCTCCTTACCGTCCCGTTGATCACTTCTTCTTCTTGGGGATCATGAACATGATCATACGCTTCCCTTCCAGCTTGGGCATTTGTTCTACAATGGCGACATCCTCCAACTCCTGTGCGAACTTCAGCAACAGGATCTCGCCACGCTCCTTGAACACGATGGTCCTGCCGCGGAAGAACACGAAGGCTTTCACCTTATGCCCTTCCTCGATGAACTTTCGGGCGTGCTTCAGCTTGAAGTTCAGGTCATGTTCGTCCGTGTTGGGGCCGAACCGGATCTCCTTCATTTCCACCGTCGCAGCCTTCGCCTTGATCTCCTTCTGCTTCTTCTTGAGGTCGTACAGGAACTTCTTGTACTCGATGACGCGACAGACCGGAGGTATGGCGGTCGGGCTTATCTCCACAAGGTCCAGGCCCAGGTCCTCGGCCATGCGCAATGCCTCCCGGAAAGGGTACACGCCCTGCACCACATTTTCGCCCACAACGCGCACCTCGTTCACCCCATAGATCTTGTCGTTGATCCGATGCGGGTCTTCCTTGATGACGCGGCCCCGGAAGGGACGGCGTTGACCACCCCCGCCTGGGCGAGGTGGTCCACTTGGGCGTTTAAAAAAGGGTCCTGCCACGTATTCCTGATTGGTTCTTCGGTATGATCAAATGCCGCTCAATTGTTCCCTGACACGCGCATTGACCATTGCGGCAAATGCATCGGGGACCATGGTGCCCAGGTCTCCCTGGCCATGTTCCCTTACGGACACGGTCCCTTCAGCGGCTTCCTTTTCCCCGATGATGAGCATGAACGGTGTCTTGGCCAGCTCCGCATCGCGGATCTTGCGGCCAATTTTCTCGTTCCGTTCGTCAACGGAGGCGCGAATATCGGAGTTTTTCAGCATACGGGCCATGGCGCGTGCATCATCCACGTACTTGTCGCTGATCGGCAGCACGATGGCCTGGTCCGGCGTAAGCCACAAGGGGAAGCGTCCGGCCGTGTGTTCGATGAGCACCGCCACGAAACGTTCCAGTGATCCGAAGGGTGCCCGGTGGATCATCACCGGACGGTGTTTCAGGTTGTCGCTGCCCACATACTCCAGTTCGAAGCGCTCAGGCAGGTTGTAGTCGACCTGGATGGTGCCCAACTGCCACTTGCGGCCCAGGGCGTCCTTCACCATGAAGTCCAGCTTCGGGCCGTAGAACGCAGCCTCGCCATACTCGACAACGGTTTTCAAACCCTTTTCCGCAGCCGCTTCGATGATGGCGCTCTCGGCCTTCTCCCAATTCTCGTCGCTGCCGATATACTTGGCCCGGTCGTCCTTGTCGCGTAGGCTCACCTGTGCTTCATAGTCCTTGAGGTCCAAGGCTTTGAATACCAGAAGCACCAGGTCGATCACCTTGATGAACTCGTCCTTCACCTGGTCGGGCCGGCAGAACAGGTGGGCATCGTCCTGGGTGAAGCCCCGAACGCGGGTAAGGCCGTGCAGTTCCCCGCTCTGCTCGTAGCGGTACACGGTGCCGAACTCCGCATAGCGGATTGGCAGGTCCTTGTAGCTGTGCGGACGGCTCTTGTAGATCTCGCAATGGTGCGGGCAGTTCATGGGCTTGAGGAAGAACTCCTCGCCCTCGTGCGGCGTCCGGATGGGCTGGAAGCTGTCCTTGCCGTACTTCTCGTAGTGTCCGCTACAGATATACAGGTCCTTGTGGGCGATGTGCGGGGTGGACACCTGCTCGTAGCCGCTGTCCTCCTGCGCCTTCTTCATGAAGTTCACCAGTCGCTCGCGCAAGGCGGTCCCTTTCGGCAGCCACAGGGGCAGTCCCGCACCGACCTTTTCGCTGAAGGTGAACAGGTCCAGTTCCTTGCCCAGTTTGCGGTGGTCGCGCTTTTTCGCTTCCTCCAGCAAGACCAGGTATTCGTCGAGTTCCTTTTGTTTGGGGAACGTGATGGCGTAGAGGCGGGTCAGCTGCTTCCGCGTTTCGTCACCACGCCAGTAGGCGCCGGCCACGCTCATTACTTTGGCGGCCTTGATGAAGGAGGTGTCCGGAATATGCGGTCCGCGGCACAGGTCCACGAAGTCGCCCTGCTGGTAGAAGGTGATCTCCCCATCGGAAAGACCATCGATCAACTCCAGCTTGTACTCATCCCCCTTTTCCGTGAAGTAGGCGATGGCATCGGCCTTGGACACTTCCGTTCGCACGAATGCGCTCTTTCGACCGGCGAGTTCCTTCATCTTGGCCTCGATGGCCGCGAAATCGGCGTCGCTGATGGACCTGTCGCCCAGGTCGATGTCGTAGTAGAAGCCGTTCTCGATGGGCGGGCCGATGCCGAACTTGACACCGGGATACAGGTCTTCCAAAGCCTCTGCGAGCAGGTGGGCACTGCTGTGCCAGAAGGTGTTCTTGCCTTCGAGGTCGTTCCAGGTCAGGAGTGCCAGGCTGCAATCGCCGGGAAGCGGACGGTTCGCGTCGCGCACTTCGCCGTTGATCTTGGCCGAAAGCACGTTGCGTGCAAGGCCTTCGCTGATGCTCCGGGCCACATCCATGGCGGTCGCTCCCTGGTCATAGGTGCGCACCGAACCATCGGGTAGGGTAACGTTGATGTTCATGGTCGTTCGCCCGAAAACCCTACGAACGGTCCTCGAACGGGGCGGCAAATGTAGCGGTCTTCCGCGCCTGTTCAGCGCAATACATGGAAGAAGAAGAACAATGCGGCCCATCGCTCGTCCGCCGGGTCCAGCCTGCCTATGAAACGACCGGCATCGTCGTACACGCGGCCCTGGTCCACCCGCCCGAGAAAACGGCCAGCATCGTCATAGGCTCGACCATTGTCCACCCGCCCAACGAACCTGCCTGTATCGTCATAAACCCGCCCATTGTCCCATCGTCCCTTGAAGCGCCCTGCATCATCGTAGATCCGGTCCCCGTCGATGCGGCCCTTGAATCGCCCCGCATCATCGTAGTAGCGATCATTATCCAAAAGCCCGAGATAGCGCCCGGCATCGTCGTAGACCCGCTGCGCCGCCAAGGGCCCGGCCAATAGGCTGAAAAAGAGGAGGGCCGACCAGCAATACCGTCGGCCGGTGGATGGCAAAACCATGTCACGAAGATGCGGCTTCCCCCGGGTATGAATGCCCGGTCGGAATGGAGCGCCTCCGAAGGAACTATCGGTCGCAGTGGATCAACAGCATCTGCTCCACGCTGTGGTCGCCCATTTCGAGGGCACTGTTCAAGGCATGACAGGCCTCCTGCTTGCGGTCCATGCGCAGCAGCACGATGGCAAGATGGGTGTAGGCTTCGGCCAGGGACGCATCCTGTTCGATGGCCCGTTCGAGGTCGATCAAGGCTTCCTGGTCACGTCCCATCGAAGCAAGAA
>JBIIYD010000022.1:0-19272 GCA_044347005.1 Flavobacteriales bacterium
TTCACCGGTTATGAAGCTGTTATCGATGTTACCGACGCCCGCGCACAGCACGGCATCCACCGGTATCAACTCCTGATCGCGCACCACGATGCGGTCGCCCTGCTGCAGATCGCCCACGCCCACCGGCCCTTCCACGTCACCCTGCTTGCGCAGCACCACCAGTGGTAAAAAATCGCTGAGCGTACGGTCGAAGCTCATGGCCTGGTAGGTATAGGCCTGGTACCAGCGACCGAGGAGGAGAAAGAATATGAGCCCGGCCAGGGAATCGAAATACCCGGGCCCATATCCTGTGACCACGTCCCATACGCTGCGCGCGAAAAGGGCCACGATGCCCAATGCGATGGGCACGTCGATGTTGACGGTACGTGTGCGCAGGCCTGCCCAGGCACTCACGAAAAAGCCGGTGCTGCTGAAGAGCAGGACGGGCAGGCTGAACATGAAGTTGAGGAACTGGAAGCCCTTCATGAGCCCGGGATCGCTCGTATCGGCTCCTAGGTATTCGGGGAAACTGAAGAGCATGATGTTCCCGAAGGCGAAACCCGCGACACCCAGTTTGATGTACAGCATGCGGGGCACTCCCGGGCCACGCTGGCCGTCCTTGGACCGCCCCCCGCTAAGCAGCGGTGCGTAACCGATGCGGCGCAGCAGTTCGACCAGTTTGCGCAGGCTGAAGCGGTCCTCGTGGAAGGTGATGCTGAGTTCCTTGTTGGTGAAGCGCACACGGGAGCGAATGATCGCCGGTTCCACACGCTGCAAGTTCTCCAGCAACCAGATGCAACTGCTGCAATGCATCTGGGGCACGTAAAGAGTAACCCGAGTGATGCCGTCCTCGCTGAATTCGACCAACTTCTCACGTACCTCCGGCAGATCGAAAAGCTCCGCCCGGATGGTGGTGGCGTCACCCTCTTCCTTGGTGCCGGGCTGTTCGGCCAGTTCATAATAGTCGCAAAGGCCGCTTTCCTGCAGAAGGCCATAGACCGCTTTGCAGCCATGGCAGCAAAAGTCCTTCTGATCGAAACGCAGATGATCCTCTTTACAGGTATCACCACAGTGGTAACACCTGACCTGTAACCCGACCTGTTCTTCCACGGGTGCAAAACTGACGTGCCCGGCGCGTGCCGGACCTGACGAACATCATGCATCGCCAAAGGGCGGTTCCTACAGGGGTACTTTTGTGCCGCGATAAGAGATGAGGACGACACTGCGACAGATCGGTAGCTACCTGGGCCATCTGGCGAAGTCCCGGAACAGGCATGGCGTACACAGCCCTTTCGTGTACGACCTTATCGACCGGGTGCTGCGCCCTCGCGACGTGCTCACCGAATTCGGGCCGATCGAACAACTGCGCGAAGCGCTTTTGCGCAGCGAAGCGACGGTGGTAGTAAGCGACCTGGGAGCCGGATCACGTGTATTCGAGCTTCCGACGCGGCGGGTAGCCGACATTGCCCGCACTTCGCTGAAACCGCCGAAGCAGGCCGCCATGCTTTACCGCCTCGCACGACACACGCGGGCCCGACAGGTACTGGAACTGGGCACTTCGTTCGGGATCTCTACCTTGTATTTGGCCTTGGGCGCCCGAGAAGGCACCGTGACCACCGTGGAGGGCTGCCCCAATACGCACGCCATGGCCCTTCATCATTTCGGGCTGTTGCAACAACGTAACATCGACCCTGTGCTCGGTGACTTCGCAACGCGCCTGCCGGAGGTATTGGACCGTTTGGATCGGTTGGACCTGGTGTTCATCGATGGCAACCACGCCCAAGGACCAACTTTGGACTACTTCGAACAATGTGTGCCCAAGGCCCACAACGACACCGTGTTCGTGGTGGACGACATCCACTGGAGCCCTGGGATGGAAAAGGCCTGGGAGGCGATAAAGGCGCATCCGAAAGTGACCGTGACCATCGACCTGTACACCATGGGGCTGGTCTTCCTTCGCAAGCAACAGGCGTCTGAGCATTTCGTGCTTCGCTATTGAAGCGCAAGTGCCCGGCGAACAAGCCGGGGCGCCTTACGTTTGCTGCATGGGGTCCATTACCCGTAACACCGTCATGAGGATCTATACACGCACCGGCGACAAAGGAGAGACCGGTCTCCTGGGAGGCACCCGGGTACCCAAGGACCACCTCCGCATTGAAGCCTATGGCACGGTGGACGAGTTGAACAGCCACGTTGGCATGCTGCGTGACCTATGCAACCCGCACCACACGGACCTCCTGTTGTCCATCCAGGACAAGTTGTTCGAGATCGGTTCAAGACTGGCCTCGAGCAGCGAGGAAGAGGCCGAACGATTCAAGATCCCGATGATCGGCGAGGCGGATATCCTTGCCTTGGAGCAGGCCATGGATGCCATGGACCAGGAGCTACCGGTCATGCGCGGCTTCATTATTCCGGGTGGGCACCCCATGATCTCCCAGGCCCATATTGCACGCACCGTTTGCCGCAGGGCCGAGCGCCGGGTGGTACAGTTGACCGCCTCCGACCCACTTCCGGAACTGCTCGTACGCTACTTGAACCGCTTATCGGACCTGCTGTTCGTGCTGGCCCGACATTTGGGGAAACTGGCCGACGTTGCCGATATCCCCTGGCGATCAAGGGGTTGAGGAACAAGAAACGCGCTATTGGGCACGTGATCGACCTTCCTCCGCGTTCGGTTGAAAAGTCGCTGATCCCCGGATCCGTATCGGGCTATATTTGCGGCCGATTTCACGGACCCTAATACGGCGCTCATCGATGTACTGGACACTTGAACTGGCTTCTTATTTGGAGGACGCACCTTGGCCCGCCACCAAGGACGAGTTGATCGACTTCGCCATGCGCACGGGTGCACCGTTGGAAGTGGTGGAGAACCTGCAGGCCATCGAAGATGACGAAGAGGTCTTCGAAAGCATCGAGGACATCTGGCCGGACTACCCGTCGAAGGAGGACTTCTTCTTCAATGAGGACGAGTACTGAACAACACACGAGCCCTTTCCAAGCCCTCCCCGATCCTTCGGGGGGGGCTTTTTCATGGCTGCCTGACGCACTGGCAGGGCCGCCAATGCGGCAAGGTCTGTGCTGGCGCGAAGCCGCTACCTTTGCGATCCTTAAAACAGGGTAGAAAAGTATGTTGATGAAGGCTTAGGAGTTGTGCTGCCCGCTGTCGATACCGGGACGATCCAGCTTGCCCGAATCACCTTTCGAACCCAATCCCAGATGCCATGATCGGTTCCATTACCAAGGCCCTCAAGAAAGTATTCGGTGACAAGGCACAGCGCGACCTGAAGGAAGTGATGCCTTTGGTGGACGCGACCAAGACCGCCTTTGCAACACTTGCAACACTGAGCAACGACGAACTGCGGCGCCGCACGCACGAACTCAGGGCCAGGATCACCGACCGGACCAGAACGAACGACGACCGCGTAGCGGCACTGCGTGCGGAGATCGAGAACGATCCACGCATGGATATCCAGGACCGCGAGCAACGGTGGGAGGAGATCGACAAGATCCAGGTCGAAAGCCTGAAGGTCATCGAAGAAGTGCTGGTGGAGATCCTGCCCGAAGCCTTCGCCGTGGTGAAGGAGACCGCACGCCGATTCACCGAGAATGCCGAGATCGAGGTGACAGCCAGTGATCTGGACCGCGAGCTGGCCACCCAACGGGACAGTGTGGTGATCAAGGGCGATCGCGCCTATTGGAAGTCCACGTGGATGGCTGCCGGCAACCCGGTGAAGTGGGACATGGTGCACTACGATGTGCAGCTGATCGGGGGCGTTGCGTTGCACAAGGGCAAGATCGCCGAAATGAGCACCGGTGAGGGTAAGACCTTGGTGAGCACCCTGCCCGTGTACCTGAACGCATTGGCCGGTCGGGGTGTGCACGTGGTCACGGTGAACGACTACCTGGCCAAGCGCGATGCGGAATGGATGGGACCCATCCACGAATTCCACGGCCTTCGTGTGGACTGCATCGACAAGCACCAACCGAACAGCGCCGAACGCCGCCGGGCCTACCTGGCCGACATTACCTACGGGACCAACAACGAATTCGGCTTCGACTACCTGCGCGACAACATGGCCCATGCGCCGAGCGCACTGGTGCAGCGCAAGCACCACTTCGCCATCGTGGACGAAGTGGATTCGGTGCTCGTGGACGATGCGCGCACGCCGCTCATCATAAGCGGCCCGACCCCGCGGGGCGAGGTACACCAGTTCGACGAGTATCGTCCACGGGTGGAAAAACTCTACAGCGCGCAGCGGCAAGTGGTGAGCAAGCTGATTACCGAAGCCAAGGACAACCTCAAGGGACTTGCGGACGGCACAAGCTCCAAGGAACAACTGGAGCGCGGCGGCATGGCCCTGTTGCGCGCCCACCGTGCCTTGCCCAAGAACAGTGCATTGATCAAGTTCCTGAGCGAAACAGGGGTGCGCGCCCACCTGCAGAAGACCGAGAACTACTACCTGCAGGACCAGGGCAAGGAAATGCCGAAGGTGGACGCCGAGCTCTTCTTCACCATCGATGAAAAGCAGCAAGGGGTCGAACTCACCGAAAAAGGTGTCGACCTGATCAGCGGGGATGTGAACGACGCGGATTTCTTCGTGATGCCCGATGTGGGCGGAACCATTGCCGAGATCGAGAAGAGTGCTGCCGGGATCGAGGATAAGGCAAGGCGCAAGGACGAACTGTTGCGCGACTTCGGCATCAAGAGCGAACGTATCCATACGGTGAACCAACTGATCCGCGCCTACTCGTTGTACGAAAAGGACGTGGAGTACGTGGTGATGGACAGCAAGGTGAAGATCGTGGACGAACAGACCGGTCGCATCCTGGAGGGGCGTCGTTACAGCGACGGCCTGCACCAAGCCATCGAGAGCAAGGAACGGGTGAAGGTGGAAGCCGCCACACAGACCTATGCCACGGTGACCTTGCAGAACTACTTCCGCATGTACCACAAGCTGGCCGGTATGACCGGAACAGCGGAAACGGAGGCGCAGGAGCTGTGGGACATCTACAAGCTGGACGTGATGGTGATCCCCACCAACCGCCCGGTGGTCCGCAAGGATTCCGAGGACATGGTCTTCAAGACCAAGCGGGAGAAGTACAACGCGGTGATCGAGGAGATCGTGGCCTTGCAGGCCAAAGGGCGACCCGTGCTGGTGGGCACCACCAGCGTGGAGGTCAGCGAGTTGATGAGCAAGATGCTCAAGATGCGCAACATCCCGCACAACGTGCTGAATGCCAAACAGCACCAGCGCGAAGCCGAGATCGTGCAACAGGCGGGGTATGCCGGAACGGTGACCATCGCGACCAACATGGCCGGCCGAGGCACCGACATCAAGTTGGGAGCCGGTGTAAAGGAGGCAGGAGGTCTGGCGATCATCGGCACCGAAAAACACGATAGCCGTCGTGTGGACCGCCAATTGCGCGGAAGGGCCGGTCGCCAGGGCGACCCCGGAAGCTCACAGTTCTATGTGAGCCTGGAGGACGACCTGATGCGCATGTTCAACAGCGAGCGCATCGCCAAACTGATGGACCGCCTGGGCCTGAAAGAGGGTGAAGTGATCCAGCACAGCATGGTGACCGCCAGCATCGAGCGTGCGCAGAAAAAGGTGGAGGAGAACAACTTCGGCATCCGGAAGCGCCTGCTCGAGTATGACGACGTGATGAACAGCCAGCGCACCGTGATCTACAAGCGGAGGCACAACGCGCTGTTCGGAGAACGCCTCAAACTGGACATCCTCAACATGTTCCACGAGGTGGCTACCAACACCGTACAACAATACCACGGGGACAGCGATCACGAGGCCTTCCAAGGCTATGAGATGGACCTCTTCCGCAAGTTCACCATCACCAGCCCGGTGACCGCTGAGGAATTCAGGTCGGTGAAAGCGGACGCATTGATCGACCGGGTCTATGAGACGGCCATGCAGGCCTACGAGCGGCACGGTTCACGCATGGCCGCGCAGGCCATGCCGGTGATCACCGATGTCTTCCTGAACCAGGGAAAACAATACGAGAACATCGTGGTGCCCATTACGGACGGCATCAAGACCATGCAGGTGGTGACGAACCTGGAGAAGTGCTACAAGACACAAGGCAGCGACCTGGTCACGAGCATCGAGAAATACATCACCCTGGCGGTGATCGACAACGAATGGAAGGAGCACCTGCGTGAAATGGACGAGCTCCGGCGCAGTGTGCAAAATGCGGCCATCGAACAGAAGGACCCCCTGCTGATCTACAAGCTGGAGAGCTACAACCTGTTCAAGGCGATGATCGAACGCATCAATGGCGAGGTGGTCGGCTTCCTGGCAAAAGCGGGTCTGCCAACGGCACAGCCGGAAGTACAGCAGGCACAAGCACCGCGGGCGCCACAAACGCGCTTGCAGACCGGTCGTGACGAAGTGGGTGCAGCCAGTGAAGCGCAACGCCCGGCCCGGCAAGCGGCACCTTCGCCCGGAGGACCCGCACGCGGACCGATGCCTCCGCCCGTTCCCCGCGCGCCGATAGCACCCGTGCGGGTGGAGAAAAAGGTAGGACGCAACGATCCATGCCCCTGCGGCAGTGGCAAGAAATACAAACAGTGCCACGGCAAGGAGGATTGATCGCAACCGAGCGGCCATGAACGCGAAGGCCTGCCCGGATAGGGGCAGGCCTTCGCATTCGGATATTGGTCGGTCCTTCAGAAATTGACCGGAAGGCGGATCTGCACGCGGACCGGCTGCCCCTTTTCGCTGCCCGGCACCCATGGTGCGGTGGAGCGGATCGCATCCGCAACACGTTGTTCAACGACCGGGCTTTCACCGCCGGACACCTTCACTCCCGAAAGCGCTCCGGACTTCTCCACGACAAAGCTCGCGGTCATGTTGCCCTTGACCTTGGTTTCACCCGCAGCATTCACCTGGTCCTTGATGTGGCGGACGAGGACCCGATCATCGCCTTGCGGATACCTCGGCATGATGTGGGCCCGTGTATAAATGATGTTCTCCAACGGTTCATGGTCGTAGATCTTGACGGCCAGAGCCTTACCGGCGGCATCGAACCGCTCCCAAGGACCGGTCTTCTTTCCATTCCTGTACTCGCCCTTGCTCTCCACAGTGCCGTTGGCATGGTAGAAAACGAAGGATCCATGGGGCACGGTGAACAAAGAGTCGATATAGGTCCCTTCGGCCTTCAAACGACCGTCCATGCTGAAAATGGTGCCCACGAAATGACCGTCACGCACACCGTTGGGGACCCGGAAATAGGCGGCGTTCTTCTTGGACGTCTCCTCCAGGGTCGCGCTCAGGTATTGGGCATCGGCACTTTGTGCACGGGCATCAGCCGATGCTGTACCACAAAGCAGAACGAACAAGGCGGAAGAGATGGTCGAGCGTAGGAGCACGTGTGCGAAGGGATTGATCGTGCACCCTCCTACGCACGGAGCAAGCGCGTGGTTACGATGCCCAGCCTTCCCTGTCCAGACTCCTGTACTGGATGGCCTCGGCCAAATGCTCGGTGCGGATATCCGGGCTCTGAGCAAGGTCCGCGATGGTGCGGCTGACCTTCAGGATCCGGTCATAGGCCCGGGCGCTGAGCCCGAGTCGTTCCATGGCTTTTTCCAGGAGCGCCTTGCCCACCGCATCGATGCGGCAGATCTCACGAAGCTCCTTGCTTCCCATCTGTGCATTGCAATGGATCGGCTTACCGGTGTATCGCTGTTGTTGCACGACACGGGCCGCAATGACGCGTTCACGCATGTCCGCGCTGCGTTCACTGGGGCGTTCCGCACTCAGTTCGCTGAAGGGCACCGGCGTCACCTCGATGTGGATATCGATGCGGTCGAGCAATGGGCCGCTCACCTTGTTCAAGTACTTCTGCACCACGCCAGGAGCGCATACGCACTCCTTATCGGGGTGGTTGTAATAGCCGCATGGACATGGGTTCATGGCAGCCACGAGCATGAAGCTGGCCGGGTATTCCACTGTGAACTTGGCCCTGCTGATGGTGACCACGCGGTCCTCGAGGGGCTGCCTCAGGACCTCCAGCACCTGCCGCTTGAACTCCGGCAATTCGTCCAGGAAAAGCACGCCATTGTGTGCCAGGCTGATCTCTCCCGGCTGAGGGAACGACCCTCCGCCCACGAGCGCCACGTCGCTGATGGTGTGGTGCGGGGAGCGGTAGGGACGCACGCTGAGCAGACTGTCCTCCTTGCGCAGTTTTCCTGCAACGCTGTGGATCTTGGTGGTCTCCAGCGCCTCGTCGATGGTGAGCGGAGGCAGGATGGTGGGCAGCCGTTTCGCCAGCATGGTCTTGCCTGCTCCGGGCGGGCCTATCAGGATGATGTTGTGCCCACCGGCAGCAGCGATCTCGAACGCCCGCTTGATGTTCTCCTGCCCCTTCACATCCGCGATGTCCACCGGATAACTGCGGCTGCTGTTGGCGAACTCGGCTTCGATGTCGACCACCGTGGGTTGCACCGACGAGCGGCCATGCAACAGGTCCACCACATCGCGCAGGTGTTCCACGCCATAGACGTCCAACCCCGATACGATGGCCGCTTCACGCGCATTGGCCGCCGGAAGGATCAATCCTTTGAACCCGCGGTGCTTTGCTTCGATGGCGATGGGAAGTGCTCCCTTGATGGGACGGACCCCGCCATCGAGGGACAACTCGCCCATGACCAGATGGTTCTCCAACATCGCCGCAGGAGCCTGGTCGGTGGCGGCAAGCAGGCCTACCGCGAGGGGGAGGTCGTAGGCCGTTCCCTCCTTGCGGATATCGGCCGGTGCCAGATTGATCGTAACACCTTTGCCCCGTGGAAAATAGAGACCGTTGTTGCGCAACGCGGCATCCATGCGCTGTTGGCTCTCCTTTACCGCGCTGTCCGGCAGGCCCACCAGGAAAAAGAAGGCACCGTTCTCCACGTTCACCTCGGCGGTGACGATCGTGGCATTGATGCCGAAGACGGCGCTTCCGTAGACCTTGACGAGCATGGGCGATCAGAGGTGTTCGGTACGGCGCGGTTGGGCCAGATCGCGCTCGATGTGGTCGATGAACACATGGATGACCTTTATGTGGACCTCCTGGATCCGGTCCGCATAGCCGTCATGGGGCACGCGTACTTCAACGGTGCATAGTTCGGCCAATCGACCACCATCCTTGCCCGTAAGGCCGATCACGTGCATGTGTTTCTCGCGGGCTACTTCGGCGGCGCGCAACACATTGGGGCTGTTGCCGCTGGTACTGATGGCCAGGAGTACGTCACCCTCGCGTCCATGGGCCTGCACGAAACGTGCGAACACCTGCTCGAAGCCGTGATCGTTGCCCACGCAGGTCAGATGACTCGGGTCGCTGATGCTGAGCGCCGCAATGGGGTCGCGATCGTCGCGGTAGCGACCGGTGAGTTCTTCGGCGAAGTGCATGGCATCGCACATGCTTCCGCCATTGCCGCAGCTGATGATCTTGGCGCCCTGTTTCAGGCAATAGCTCATGAATGCGGCCGCCTGCTCCACGGCTGCAATGTTCGCGGGGTCGGCCAGGAAACGCTGCAACACATCGGCAGCTTCGGTGAAATGGGATAGGGTGCGCTCGGTGCTCATCGTTCCAAAGATGCATCAAACGGGATCGCCACCCCGATAGCCCAGGCGTTTCCGCTCTTCCATAGGTATCTCCATCATCTGTTTCACCGCATCGAAGAGGTCGTTCAAGGCAGCATCGTACTGTTCCTGCCGCCCTTCCATGCGTTCCAAGCGATGCATCAGCTCGCGGTCGTTCATCAACATCCTATTCATCTTGACAAAGACACGCATGATCCGAATGTTCACGGCTATGGCCCGCTCACTGCTCAGGACACTGGAAAGCATAAGTACACCATGCTCAGTGAAGGCATAGGGTGGCGATCGGCGACCACCCCAGGATCTTGAGGTCGCAAATTGCGACCTCAAGTTGGACCACTCCTCTTCATCCAGTTGGAACATGAAATCATCCGGGAACCGATCCAGATTCCTTCGAACCTGCTCATTAAGGCGTTTTGTGGCCAAGCCGTATAGTTTGGCCAGGTCATGGGCCAACATCACCTTTTCCCCTCTGATCCAGTAGATCTGAGTGGCGATAACCTCTTCGGGCAATTTCATCGGATGGTCCATCACAATCGCGCCTGACGACTTATCCGTCAATATGCGGACGCAAAAGATGGTGAATGCTTGACGAAAAATCAAGCGATCGCATCAGAATGCCAGTTCAACAAGCCTGACCTGAAAGCAAGGTCTACTTTGAAGCCTGAAGTTTCAACTGTTGCATGGCCTCCAAGCCGCGGCGGAGGAAAACCTCGTATTCGGCCTTATCGGGGGTGTAGCCGATGGGGTCGGTGAGCAGCCTTCCATTCGGGCTCAGGAGCACGTAGAGCGGCTGGCTGGCGCTGATGAAATTCTCCGCTTGGAAGGTGGCCCATTTGTTACCCACGGTCAGGATCGGCTTTTGGGTTCCGTTGGCCGTTTCGAAAATGAACCGATCTTCTTTGGGCAATTCCTCCCTGTCATCAACGTACAGCGAAATGAGGACGAAATCCTTGCTAAGCATCTCGAAAATGCGTTGTTCGGGCCAAACGTTCTCTTCCATCTTCCGGCAATTCACACAGGCCCATCCGGTGAAGTCCAACATGACCGGCTTGCCTTCGCGTTCGGCACGTTCGAAGCCTTTGATGATGTCGTGCTCACAAGGCAGCGCCAAGGGACACTCGCTCTCCTGTTCGTACACGCTATAGAACAAGGGCGGCGGAAAACCGCTGAGCAACTTCAGGTTGCGCCATTCATTGTTACCCAAACCGGGCAGCAAGTAGAGCACGAATGCCACGGACAACATACCGAGGCCAAGTCGTGCTTTGGTCGGGCGTACGTTGGGGCTGTCGTGCGGGAATCGGATGAAGCCGAAGAGGTAGAGCGCCAGGCCGATGCCGATGACGACCCAAAGCCCGATGAAGACCTCACGCGGCAGTAGCCCCCATTTCATGACCAGGTCGGCATTGCTGAAAAACTTGATGGCCAGTGCGAGTTCCGCGAAGCCAAGCACCACCTTCACCGTATTGAGCCAGCTGCCACTCCGGGGCAGGCTATTGAGCCACTGCGGGAACAAGGCGAACAAGGCAAATGGCAGGGCCAGAGCGAGGCCGAAACCGCCCATGCCTGCCGTAAGTTGCCAGGCCCCACCATCGGCGGTAAGGGCTCCAGCGAGCAGCGAACCGAGTATGGGCCCGGTGCAGCTGAAGGATACCAAGGCCAGCGTGAGCGCCATGAAGAAGATGCCCACCATGCCCCCGAAACGGCTGGCGTTGGCGTCCATCCTATTGACCCAACTGCTGGGCAGGGTGATCTCGAAGTACCCGAAGAAAGAGATGGCGAAGACGATGAAGATCACGAAGAAGAAAATGTTCAGCCAGGGGTTGGTGCTGACCTCGTTGAAGATCTCCGGGTTGACGCTTCCAAGGAGGTGGAACGGAATGCTGAACAAGAGGTAGATGCCCAGGATGAACGCCCCGTATAGAAGCGCATTGGACATGCCCTTCTTCCGATCCTCGCTGCCCTTGGTGAAGAAGCTGACCGTGAGCGGTATCATGGGGAATACGCAGGGTGTCAACAGCGCCAGGAGACCGCCGATGAACCCGAGGAAGAAGATGGTCCACAACGTGGTGTCCTTGGGCACCGTACTCCCTGCACCCGGAATGACCGGAGCCTGAAGGTCCACGTTCGGAAGGGTCATTTCCGCCACGTTCTTCTTTACGGCCAGACCAGCAAGGGCCTTATCGTTGGGGTCGAAGGGCAGTGTGCCCAACTCGAAGTTGCCCGAAACGGGGCTTACGACAAAGAACACCTTGTTGGGTGGAAGGCACATGGCATCATCACAGGTCATGTACTCGAAGAAACCCGTTATCGGGGCTTCGGCATTCTCCAGTTCGACGCGTTGAACGAAGGCGACCGAGCCTTTGAATTTCTTCACCTCCATGCCGAAGACCGGGTCCATTCCATCGATCACTTGATCTCCGGTTTCCGAAACCGCGCCGACCAGAGCAAGGCCATCCCGCACATCCACCTTCACCGAGGTCGGCCAGGGCCCCATGTCACCGTAGTTGTTCTGGGAGTAAACCGACCAACCCTTGTCGATCTCCCCTTTCATACCGATGTCCCACTGGCCACCGCTGCCCTTTTCGGCACTTATGCTCCACTTGACCGGATCGGGTTGTTCCTGTGCGCCGGGATACTGCGCTTTGCCATCAACGCACAGAAAGGCCAGAAGCACGAGGGCGAGGAACTTATTCATAGGTGCAACTACTGATGATCCGATACCGGGATAGTGAATGGAACCACGACAGGTGGAAGGCAGGTGATGTCATTGCAGACCATGTACTCCAGCTCGCCGTTGACGGTGAACGGGACGGGCGCAACGGGCACCAGCTTCTGGCGGAAACGGGGAGTCCCTCCATGGTACCGGACGACCATGGCGAAATTCGGGTCGTATTCCTCTTCGGGGGTGGGTTCCTGCAGGGGGCCGGACAGCGTAAACGCTTGGGAACCCTTGAAGCGGAAGGAGGTGGGAACCGGACCTTCGTTGCTGGGCAATTCGGTGGCGTACAAATGCCAGCCGGTATCGAGGGTCGCGACCAGTTCCACCACCACCGCGCCAGAAGAGTCCCGGGCACTCGAAAAGGACCATGTAGCAGGCGACTGTGCCAACGCCAAAGCAGGAGCGAGGAAAAGGAGTTGCGCCAACACCGACTTCATAGGGGACAAAAATAGCCGACCTGCCTGCGCAGCACACCAAGCATACGGATCCGGGCTTGCGATCCTATGTGACCGGCGCGGTCCTCAGGGGATCTCGATGCTGATGACCCGCGCAACGGGGATCACCATGCCGTACTTGAGCACGATGTTGTCCGGATCGAACGTCCAGATAGTCGTCTCCACGGCCTTCATGCCTTCATCATCGTGAAAGGTGATCCGGCACTTGCCGCGCTCGCTGTTGCCCAAACGCATCGCCTCATGCAGCTTGGCGTACAAGTTCCTGCGTTGCTCATCCGTAAGGACCACCGGCTGTTTGGGGAAACGAAGGCCGGCGATGAGTTCCTTGGGTATCAACCTGGTGTTCGGGGCGATCATGGTGAACTGGATAAGGAGGGCTTTGAAGATACACCCGTTCCTTGCCCTTCGATACTCCCCCTTGACGATTTTTCACGATCGCACCCCGTCGAAAGGGCGGTATTCCACCCGCAGAATGGACATGGAAGCCTGTGATGCTTGGGTTCCTTCGGCTAAACGATGACCACAAAGCCAGACTATGCGTCCAGCGCTGACGAGCACATGCGCATGTTGTTTGAGGTCCCTGGGGACCTTGGCATCGATGAGGATGTCGCTCACGAGTTTGGAACCGTTCAGCCCGATCGGCCTCAAGCGGTCACCCGATCGCCATGGGCGCAGTTCCAGCGGAAATCCGACCACTTCGGCATCGAACCAGGCAACATGCGGGCCTTGGGAAAGGTCGATCGCATCATGCGGACGCAGGGAGACACCGAGCGGTGCGTCCATAGGTACATCATCCATGGAACCAACGGTCCAGGATCGAGGAGCGATGCCGCGTTGTGCTACTATGAGGTCCCGGTCCCCGACATACACATCACGGTGATGGCCGGGAAAAGCAGCCCCACCGCCCCCGCTTTCGATCGCGGACAGGATATCCTGGTATCGGTCGGGGTGGAACCCTTCGTCGCGCAGGATGTGCATCAACAGCAACAAGGGGGTGGTATCGCCGGTGATCCGTTCCAGGGGTATGCGGATCGCCCCTGTGGGATCCGGTGGGAACAACTCATCCGTATTGCGAACGTGCTTGCCCATCAGGGTCGACATTTCACGCAATAGCTGGACGTTACGATGCAACACCCTGCGCGCACCGGGCCGGATGTTCTCCAGCAAGGGCAGCACTTCATGGCGCATCCGGTTGCGCGTGTACGCCGGGTCCGTATTGCTCACATCCTCGCGGAAGCGCACCCCGTGTTCATGGGCATAAGCCAGGATCTCTTCGCGGGTGATGTTCAGGAGCGGCCGCACGAACCCGTGCCCTGGCAAGGCATCATCCCCGTCATCGTTCGCATCGCTCCAATAGGGAATGGTGCCCCAACCGCGCGAACCCATGCCTTGCACAAGCCCCATGAGCAGCGTCTCGATGGCGTCATCGGCATGATGCGCCAAGGCCATGATACATGGCCCTTCCCGGAGCAGATCACGGAACCAGCGGTAGCGCAGATCGCGCGCGGCCATTTGTTTGGACATTCCTGTACGCCGGGCTTCCTCGGCCACATCGCAGCGGTGCTCCCGAAAGGGGATACCGAGGGAAAGGCAATGGTCTCGAACGAATTCCCGATCACCATCGCTTTCACTACCGCGCAAGCCGTGGTCCACGTGGGCTACGTGACAGGGATGTCCGCGTTCCAGCAGCACATGCAGGAGCACCATGCTGTCCACACCGCCACTTACACCGACGTGAACAGGATCGTTGCGGTCCAAGCCCCGCCCCCGAAGCACGCGCTCGATCCGCTCACGCATGGTGCAGGGCTTGGATCACGGTACGTGCCTTCAGGATGCATTCCTCCCACTCCTGTTCTGGGTCGCATGTGGCGGTAAGCGCGCTACCCGTGCTGATGGTCGCCTGGCTCGTGGCCCTGTCGTACAGCAGGGTCCTGATGACCACGTTGAGGTCGGCCGTACCGTCCGGTGCGAAAAAGCCGATCGATCCACTGAAAAGCCCGCGCGGTGCATCCTCCACGGCATCGATCAGCTGCATGGCCCGGATCTTCGGCGCCCCCGTCATACTGGCCATCGGGAATGCAGCGAGCACGGCCTGCCCAGGCGTGACCCCGTCCCGAAGACGTGCGGCGACGGTACTGATCATCTGGTGGACATGGGTGAAGGCATGCACACCGCAGAGTTCTTCGACCATTACGCTGGAGGGAGCAGCCACCCGCGAGAGGTCGTGCCGCATCACGTCCAAGGCCATGATATTCTCGCTGCGTTCCTTGGGATCGGTCGCGAGTTCCTGTGCTAAACGAAGATCCTCGGAGGGATCGGATGATCTGGGGCGCGTGCCCTTCATCGGCTGGCCCACCACGCGGTCGCCATCGAAGCACAGGAACCGCTCCGGGCTCGCGCACAACGCGAAACGATCGACCATGCGGTAGAATGCGGCATAGGGGGCATCGCTGCGGTGAAGCAAACGACCAAAGGCCGCGAACGGGTCGAAGTCGTTCAGTCGTGCGTCGCGTGTGGTGCAGTAGTTCACCTCGTAGATGTCACCGCGGTGGATGTGGTCCAACAGGGTGGCCGCATTCACCAAGTATCGCGCACGGGGCGTCCGTTCTGTCCAGATCGCATCGGCTTCCGGAACTTCGGGATCCGGCCCACTGTGCAAGTGCTCCAGCAATGCAAGCCCTTCTGCCTCGTCCTCCCGGAACGTATGCAACATTACCCGGTCTTCACGCCACTCGATCACCCAACGCGGAACGAACCAGCGGCTCATTGGCCAACTCCCGTCGGGCACGTGTCTGCTCCGCAGGTCCTCCAAGGAATCCTTCAGGTCGTAGGACAGATGCCCGAAAAACCAGTCGGGGACTCGTCCGTCCGCATCGAACACGGGGAGATCGAACACCTCGCGCTCACCGACGGCCAACAACGCGCGCTGCCGATCGGCGACCCGGCGATACAGGAACACGGGATGATCGCGCAATGCGCTCCAGCGAACGGGGCCTTTGTGGTCGAAGGAAAGCGTGCGGCGCATGGCCCTGCAAGTTACCGGTGTGCAGATCGTTGACGGATGGACCGCACCAGAACGAACAGGAGCAAGAGGGGCGAAAGGAGCACCGCGACACGGCCCACCAGGTCCCCATTTCGTACGAAGAAGGTAAGCCGCTCATTGAGGTGAACGGTGCGTCGTCGAGCATCGGGCACCCACCAATCGCTTACCTCGTGCAGATCGCCGCGTTGGTCCACGAAGCAGGAGATCCCGGTATTCGCGGCGCGTGCCACGCACCTGCGCGTCTCGATGGCGCGGATGCGCGAAAAGGACAAGTGCTGGCGGTACCCGGGGGAATCGCCCCACCAGGCGTCGTTGGTCATCACGGCGATCAGGTTGCCTCCGTTGCGGACGTGGGCCGCGACATGCTCACCGAAAACGGATTCGTAGCAGATCGCGGGGATGATAGCGACACCGTTCCCGGGGTCGCGTAGGACGCTCCGTTCACTTTGCTGTCCAAGGCTGCCCGTGGTCCCGCCCAGGTCGAGTGCAAGGTGCTCCAGGGAACCCAGTACACGTTGGAACGGCATGGCTTCAACGCCCGCCACCAATTTGCTTTTGTGGTAGTGCTCCACCTTGCCGTTGGAAGGCAGGAAAAGCGCCGCGTTGTAAGCTTCGTACCAATAACCCGTGTCCCACAACTTGCGGGCGGTGAGCGGGCGCTCCGTTCCCATCGGAAACAGGTAGGCGGAGGACATGCCAGTGAGTACCGCAACATCGTGATGTGCTGCCTGGAATTGCCGGATGCGTTGAGCGCTTCGGGAACGCATCAGGTCGTTCTCCCAAAGGCCATGCAGTTCCGGGGAACCGGAGGACAGATCGACCGTAGCGTTCTCCTGCAAAGCGGTCTCAGGCATCACCACCAAGGCAGTGCGCTCGGTCATGGCGGTGGCTGCCAGGTCCAACATCCCCTCCAATTGCAGCAAGGGATCCATACCGCCGAACTTCTCGGAATAGGGATCGATGTTGGGTTGTACCACCACCACCTCGGCCTCCCTGCCCTCGTCCACATGACCGTGGTAGGTCCATAACGAAATGCCAAGTGGTAGTGCAATAAGCAGGACCGCTACCGCGCCCACCCTCATCCGGGGGTGCTCCCTATCCTTCCCGATATACCGAGCTATGGAGCGGTCCAGGACCAGCGTAACGAGCAATATCCAAAGGCTCCCACCAAGCATACCTGTCCATGCATACCATTGGATCCAGGACGGGGCGTTCGCGAACACATTGCCCAGGGAGAACCACGGCCACTGAAGGTCCCAACCGTGGTGGAGGCGTTCGAAGGCAAGCCAGAAAACAAGGAAGCTCCAAGCCGCTATGCGAGGACCCATGACCCTCTTCACGATGCGTTGCAACCACCAGGGAATGCTCATCAAGAGCGTATTCACCAATACCGGTGCGAGCACACTGACCAGTTTCGTGGGAAGTGGTTCGCTGACACAATAGAACCACCATGAACAGGTCGCATTCCAAAGTAGCAACGCCGCTAACACATAGGGCATGAAGGCCCGCTTCCTGCCTTCGCGCGAATCGTGCAGTCGTTGTGCATGCATGAGCGGGAGCCAGGCCACGAAAGCCAGTGGGAACATGCCGCCCACGGCAGGCCACGCCAAGGCCCAGAGCACACCGCTCAGCAGGGACCATAGGAGGATGCGGGTTCCGGCGGGCAACAACACGGGGGCCGAAGGTAGGAGCACCGACCCGCTCAGCGGAGCAGGTACATCTTCCCCATGCCCTTGCTGAAGTACTCCGAAGCACCGGTGGAACGGTACTCGATATCCTGCCCGTTCAACTGGGCGATCACGCGGTAGAGGTATACCCCGCGTGCAAGCTTATCGCCGAATTCGTCGGTGCCGTCCCAAGCGAACTCGGAGATGTTCCGACCCACACGGACTGGGCCCAGTTCGTGCATCCGCACCTCGCGCACCACACGGCCTGTTACGGTCATGATCTGGATCTTCATGTACGTGGGCGCTTCGCTACCGGTGACCGTGAACACGAATCGGGTGCTGGTGGTGAACGGGTTGGGATAGTTGAGCACTTCCGTGATCGTTGGGCGATTAATGACTTCGAAATCGATCTTGTAGTCATAGTCGCCCGACCGGTTGTTGCTCTTGTCGGAAGCCTGCACTGTCAGCGTGTATTTCCCATCGGCCATGAAGTTGGGGCGATGGATGATGTAACACTCGTTGTCGGGTCCATTGGCAGGCACGAACTGGAGGTTATCCATGCCAGCACCATCTCGGAAGTAGATCCGTTGCAGGGGCATTGAAGGCCCGGCGAGGAACACCTTGAAGTAGGCAGTGTCCGCAGGCGAGTCCATCAGGAGCACGGTATTCTCATCGTTGAGGCTGATGCGGATCTCCGGCTTTGCCGATACCACATCGCCATTGAGGATCCGCATTCCGTCGAAGGTCACATCGAGCAAAGGGTTCTCGTTATCCTCTTCCACAAGGAATCGGATCTGGGCGATGTTGTTGAAGCGGTACTGCTCCTGCTGGTGGTAAGCGCCAGTGAGCGAATCCACCGTGTTGGCCTCGATCACCAGTGTGTTGGCCCCGCCGAGATCGAGCGTAGGGAAGCTGATCGTATCCAGCAGCAACGCTCCGGCAGGCAATGGTGCGTTGAGCCTGTAATGAACATTGTGCCTTACGTTGTTGCGGTCTATGACCCATGCCCCCATCAACAGGCTGTCCATATCGAATTCGCTGATGTTGCGGACCGCCACCACCACGCGGGCATCCTGTCCTTCGAAAAGGTCGTTCAGCGCATTGAGGTAGCCCGAGGGCGGATCGATCGCGCACTCCGGTACAGGAGCGTTCAGCAACTGCCAACGTTCCAAATGGCTTGGTGCCGGGTCGGCCGTTCCGATGTCGAAGAATCGCCCCCGAAGCCGGAGTACCGGGTATTCCTGGGCATTCACCAAGGCCCCGAGGTCGGGTACCGAATCCTGTGTCGCGGGGAATTCGAAAAGCTCCACCTCGGCGCCGGAAGGCGTGACGCCACGCACTTGGATCAATGTGCTATCGGCAGGGTTCAATGGCCTGTCGTTCCAATAGAGTTTGTACCAAGCACTGGCCGGACCCGCCTCCATGGTCGTCATTTCGCCCCTGTCGCTCAAGCCATCGATCTGCACCTGCATGTTGATGTAGTCCACGGGGCTGTTGCCCAAAACGGCCTGGTACGTGGCCGGGAATCCCTTGCGCACGTAGAAGATCATCGGCACACTGTCCGGAAGGGAATTCCAATCCGGAACACCCAACTGTTCCAGCAAGGGCAACAGGCCGGGCGCATTGTTGGCCATGCCGTCCTTGTCCAGGTACTTCCAGGTGTAGAACAACAAATGGTGTCCATCGGGCACGCGATCGGCCAGCATGTTCTGCATGCCCACCATTTGGGAATCGACGTTGGTGCGGAAGGCGAACATGTACTCGACCCGGTCGCGGCAATTGGTGCCATCGTTCTGGTTGCTGAACCGGT
>JBIIYD010000192.1:0-6006 GCA_044347005.1 Flavobacteriales bacterium
GAAAGCGAACACCGTGCTCGATGGCGAACGATACACCGCGAGCGGAGAAGTGCTCGTACAGCCGGTCATCGCAGAACTCATCAGCACCGTGGCCGACCATGGTCTGATGGCCGACATCGCAGTGCGGACCGGTGGCGTGGCTGTGCAAGCCGATGGTTTGGATGCCTTGGAAGAGGCCATTCGCCAACGGCCCGAGATCGCGGCCCGGTCTTACGCCCACGCGAGCTTCAGCGACCTCATCAGCCTCAAGTGGATCTTCTTCGCATTGCTCGTTCTGCTTTCTGCGGAATGGGTGTTGCGGCGCCGCAATGGGGCCTATTGATCCCAAGGGGGACTTTTCGCTATGGCTGAAAGCATCAAAGCAAAGGGTACCGTGGGCTTGAGGCGGGTCGGTGAATTCCTGCTGGGACGGGTCATGCTCCTGGTGTTCGCACTGCTCGTGCTGGCTACAGTCGCGATCTTATTGCGGGTGCCTCTGCTGCGCGCCGTCGGTAATTTCCTCGTGCGTGCGGATGCGACCATGCCGAGCGATGCGCTCTACGTGCTGGGCGGTGCGCCCATGGAGCGCGGGCAGGAAGGAGCCCTTGCCCTGGCCGAAGGGGTGGCGGCAGTGGCCTATTGCACCGGCAGCCAGGTCCCGCGCTCCCTCGAATTGGAAGGCATCGACCGCACCGAGGCGGCATTGTCCAGGAACGTGGCGATCGCTGCCGGGGCCGACAGTGCCCAGGTACGCCTGCTGGAAGTGGGCACCAGTACGCGCGAGGAAGCCCAAGCCATCGTGGCCCACGCGCTGGCCGCGGGATATGACGACATCACGATCATTTCGACCGAGTTCCACTCGCGAAGGGTAGGGCGTGTTTTCCGGAAACAAGCTGCAGGCACCGGGCTGCGGATCCATGTCCGGATCGCGGCCAGCCAGGTTTACGATAGTGCCTATTGGTGGAAGAGCGAGGAGGGCCTGCTCATGGTGAACAACGAGTACGTGAAGCTGCTGTACTACCTGATCAAGTATTGACCGGGAGGCGGGCGCCGATCTTCAATGCTGCACCATGATCCTCTGGACCGGTGCACCGCCAGCAGAACTCAATAGGTACAGGCCATCAGGCAGGGCACCCAGGTCCAGGTCGATCATCCCCCCTGCATCGTTCATATGGATCCTAAGTACATGCCTTCCAAGGGCATCGTTGAGGTCCAGGACCGAGGGGCCTTGGATGTTGGTCCGTATGGTCAGTCGGCCGCTCGTGGGGTTCGGGAAGGCCTCAAGGTTCGCACGGTCCACCGGCTCCTCCACGGAGACATTCACCAGACAGAACTCCTGGACATCCTGTTCGCCATACTGACCATCGCTCTCGCCGTATAATGTGCCGCTGGTCGATAGCAGACGGTAGTTTCCCTGTCCGTTCGTGCAACAAATGCCATCGTCGAAAAGGTCGTTGATGGTGAAGGTGTAGCATCCGTTCGTAAGGCAGAAGGGAACGACGACCGTTTCGCCTTGTGGCTCATCTTCGTAGGGCCCACCGGAATAAAGCAGGGTGCCACTTTGCATCCGCAGGTCCCAGGTCACATCGCTCCCGAACGCATCCAGTACCAGGTGCAGTTCCACGAATTCCGCAGGTTGGTTCACGGTGAAGGCGCGGGACCACTGATCGTTCTCGGGTATGGAGTCCTGCATTCCGTTGGGGGAAGAGCAGGTTACCGTCAGCACCTTTTCACCCGGTAGTACGACAAGCTCAGGGAGCGCGTGGTTCACGGTTTCTCCCGGCAGTAATTCGCCGTTCCATGCACCCAGGACCGAAGGCTCGCCGGTAACACCGTACTCCAGGATCATGGAGTACATGGTGGTATCGCTGTTGTTCTTCAAGGTGATCACGGGCGCTATCACATCGGTGCCACAGACCAGGTCGGGGATGTTCGTGATCGAGGTCACGGCCGCGTCGTTATCCTGACCCCAAGAAGGCAGTGCCAGGAACGCTCCCGATGTGATGCAGATGAGACACCTGCGAAGTATGGAATTCGACCGGCTCATGCCGGTGAAATTAGTCAAGTAGCACGAAGCCCTCCTCACCCGAAGGTGGGAGGGCTTCTCCAAGCGTTCCGTCGATCAACGGTCCAGTACGATGCGCTCCACCATGCGCAGGCCGTTCTGTGTCAGTTCCACAAGGTAGATCCCTCCGTTCATGGACGAAAGGTCGAGTGTAAGGCGTTCCGCACCGCGCGCCACGTTATTCTCCAGCACCAGCTGACCAAGGGCATCGTAGACCACGAGGCGCCCACCGTTCCGGATGCCGCTGGCCAGATCGATCTGCACCAAGCCGTTGGTCGGGTTGGGCGAAATGGTCAAGCCGCTGTTGTCGATCAGGTTTTCGCCGATGCCGACGTTGTTGGGATAACCGGCCAGCTGGTCGCCGCAGGTACCCAGCCATTGCTCCAACAAGGGATAGCTCACGTTGAACTTGCCGTAGTAATCGTTGACGTTGTTGCTGCAATTGGCCTGGCCACCATACAACTGGCCGATCAGCAGGCCGTTCTGGTTCCACAAGCCGCTGCCGCTCGATCCACCTTCGGTGGTCCCATCCTCCCAGTTCAGGATGCGCCAGCACTGTGCACCACTGAACGTGCCGTTCACGGCGGACTGGTTGTCGAAGCTGATCTTCTTCACATCCCCGCTCGGGTGGTGGATGGCCACGCTGCTCGTAGGGGCCGTTCCGCTCTTGTCCCAACCCGTGTAGAACACGTTGTAGGCACCGGGCGGGGTGGTGTTCAACTGCAACAGCGCCACATCGCTCCCGGCGCTGTTCACCTTCAGCGAGCTGCCGCTCACGGTCTGGTTGGTGGGGCCGTTCTGGTTGGCCGAGCAGTTCGGGCTTTGCCAGTTGAAGCGGAACACCCAGGTATTGTTGCCGCCCAAGCAGTGGTTCGCCGTCAGGAAGTAGGGGGTACCATCGTTCGCACAGTTGTTGATCAATTGGCCGGTGCACAGCCCGCTGCCACCCACGGTGATCATGGCCACGCTGCGGATCTGAGCGCGCCAGGGATCGCCCACCGGGCAGATCGCATTGTTGTTGCACGAGCCGCTATCGCCCAAACCCTTCATCAGCCCCACCACATCGCGGTAGGCATGGGTCACCTGTCCTATGCGCAAACGGCCTTCTCCTCGAGCGGAGGCGGGCTCCAGGTATTCGATCGTGATCCGGTCGCCGGCCACCTGGGTAACCCCCAGCACGTTCTCTCCGCCACTGCTTTCCATGGTGAATGCACCGATCATTTCAAGGTCGCTGTAAACGAACACCTTGCCACCCTCGGGCACCACGTAATCGTGGAATTCGAAGTTGATGCTGTACGCCTCCGGGCACTCCACCGAAAGGCGCCACAGCCGGTCGCCATTGGGCAGTTCATGCCATACGCCGCTGTTGTCGAGGCCCAGGTCGGTGGCATGGTTGAAGCCGAAACGGTACGGACCTTTTACCCCTTCCGCCGCACGTGCTGCGTCCTCTGCCAGCAAAGCGGCAGCGTCCACGGCAGGCATAACGGCGATCGGCGCAGCAGGTAATGCCAGCTCGCTCTGCAGTCCTATCGGTTGGCCGCCGAATGCGATCTGGGCCGTGACCATCAACGGAGAAAAAACGAAAGTCAGGAGCAGTGTGTGTAGTGGGGTCATGCGAAGCGCTGGAATTGGAGGGTGTACGAAAGCCTGTCGAGGACATCAGTTGACCTGTTCTCCCCATGCACGAAATTAAAGACTGATCGCCGTTCCTGCCAACTGTTGGTAAACGACCCTTGAAACGCCAGCGACTATTTCAGGAAGGACACTTATCTCAGGGCCTTGAGTCATAACGACTATCAGATAGGGATCCTTACCTGCAAACACTATCCCTGCCTCATGGAACTGACGTGCTCCCGGAGGACCCCATTCCCCGAATTTGTGGGCCACTTCCACATTCTCAGGAATGCCTGCCCGAATACCATTACCGAAATCGGATCGAAGCAACATGTCCATGGCGATCTCTGAACTTTCTGGACTCAAGTACGCAACATTGTAGAGGGCCTTAAGGAAGGCGGAATATTCTAAAGCCGTGAGCGGGTAGTTCCTGCTTTTAGGGTCGATCTTTGGAAGACCGAGATTCGATATGAGATCATCGATCAAGGAAGTATTCATGTTTCTGAGGAGCAAGGCATTGGACATATTGTCGGATGCAATGATCGTGTACTCCAACAACTCCCCAATGGAGTGATCGCTTCCGGGAAGGATGGTCCTGCTGGGGGGGAAGTTCGGGATCGGAAGCTCGGGGATGTGTTCCAGCCTTAGTCGTTTCGCAAGCAGGTCCTTATCCGATTCAGCCATTTTCAGTATGGCCATCATCGTCGGCACTTTCAACATGCTACCGACATCGAACTGTTCACCGGGGTTCAAGCAGAACCACTCATAGGTGCGAAGGTGATCCACATAGACCGACGCCCGGGTAAGGGTGCCATTGACAATGGCCTCATCCAAATAGTTCGCAACCAAGGTCTTGATCTTACGCATTCGTCCTGATTCGCAGGTCTCTTCAATAGAGAGCAGCGGGCTAACATGCGCATAACCCAGTGTACGCTTCGCGGAATACTCACAGTCAGAAGGAGGCGCTACTTTTTGTTCCGATGACCATTCCTTTCCAGAATGTCCTGAGCTCATCAATAACCAACTGCCAACTCCTACGACTACCCACCCAGTAACGGCCGCATAGAGCGGCACTCGTTTAGTTAGCATGCCCTGTCTTACTTTTTGTCTGGAGCGCAAAGCAAGTAAACCTATCGAACCGCGAACGTGAGTTCGATCGAAAATTGCCACCGTCTGTTAGAAATATCCCGCAAGCCTATGATTACGGTTTTACACTGAATGTGCGCTCCTCCAAGAGCTTCCGCATGGTGAAGAGCTCATCGCGCAGCTGCGCAGCGGCGATGAAATCCAACTCCTTGGCGGCCTTTCGCATTTGCGTCTCGAGCAGCTGGACGTTCTTCTGCAACTGGTCCGGCGTCATGTAGTGCATGACAGGGTCCGCTGCCAGGCTCAGTTCTTCCGGCTCCACGTAATAGGTCCGTTTCTTCTCCGTATCGTGGATGTCGATCACGGCCGTTTGGCGCATCACCTCGGACCGGTCACGCTTGATCTGCGTCGGGGTGATCCCATGCTCCTCGTTGTAGGCCATTTGCTTGGCCCGCCGGCGCTCGGTCTCATCGATGGTGCGCTGCATACTCTCCGTCACCTTGTCGGCGTAGAAGATCACCATGCCGTTCACGTTGCGGGCGGCGCGTCCTGCCGTTTGGGTCAGGGATCGGTTGCTGCGCAGGAAGCCCTCCTTGTCGGCGTCCAGCACAGCTACCAGGCTCACCTCCGGGAGGTCAAGGCCTTCGCGCAACAGGTTCACCCCCACAAGTACGTCGAACAGCCCGAGGCGTAGTTGGCGCAGGATCTCGATCCGCTCCAAGGTCTCCACGTCGCTGTGGATGTATTTCGACCGGACGCCGTTCTTGCCGAAGAACTCGTTCAACTCCTCCGCCATGCGTTTGGTCAGGGTGGTCACCAATACGCGTTCCTCTTTCTGTGCCCGTTGCCTGATCTCGTACAACAGGTCGTCGATCTGGTCCTTGCTTGGGCGCACCTGGATCGGCGGGTCCAGCAGGCCGGTCGGGCGGATCACCTGTTCCACCACGACCCCTTCGCTCCGCTTCAACTCATAATCCGCCGGGGTGGCGCTCACGAAGAGGGTCTGACCCATCATGCCCTCGAATTCCTCGAACTTCAAGGGCCGGTTGTCCATAGCGCTGGGCAGCCGGAACCCGTATTCCACCAGGTTCTTTTTCCGACTTCGGTCCCCGCCGTACATGGCGTTCACCTGGCTCACGGTCACGTGGCTCTCGTCGATCACCATGAGGAAGTCCTCCGGGAAATAGTCCAGCAGGCAGAATGGGCGCTGGCCGGTCTGGCGCTGGTCGAAGTAGCGGCTGTAGTTCTCGATGCCCGAGCAG
>JBIIYD010000193.1:0-5987 GCA_044347005.1 Flavobacteriales bacterium
CCACTGCAAGCAGGAGAAGGGTCAACCCGACCCCGATGACCGAACGAAAAAACGTGCCTTGCATGAGCGGAAACAAAGATAGGACAGGCCATGCCGCGCAAGGCACACCGCCACCATGAACAGCAGCGAATGGACGAGGGTTCACGATCGGTCGTTCCTTCGATCCCGCTGGATCCTACTTTCGCGTCCATGAAAACACTTCGTACACTGATTGCTTGTGGCATAGCGTTGCAAGCGATCGTGTCCTTCGGCCAATGGGAGCCTTACGGATCCGGGTTGAACTCGGTACGCAGCATCACCACCGCCGGAAGTGCCATCTACCTGGCGAGTTACCCGGCAGGAGTGTTCAAGAGCGACAACGATGGGCTTACCTGGACGCCTTCCAGCAACGGCATCACGAACACTTCGGGCAACACCTTCACCCGTTCCGTAGGGCGCAATGCCAACCACCTCTTCGCCGGAACGCACAGCGGCATCTACCGGTCCAACGATGGCGGGGCCAACTGGACCCTGGCGAACGGAAGCCTGACGGCGAGCAGCACTGTTTATGCGAACAAGTTCTTCCAATTCGGCAACACCACGTTCGCCGTTTTCTCGGGCACCATAGCCAATGGTGGTGGCATACACCGCACCGTGACCAATGGTGATTCGTGGTTGATCGGTCATTCAGGCATGGGCAGCAACGCCACGGTGTACCACCTTACCACGTCGGGCACCGCCCTGTATGCTGCAACGAGCGTGGGGCTGTACAAGTCCACGGACAACGGGCAACAATGGACAGCGGTACAAGGCAGCAATTTCGCGACCTATGCCGTGCAGGTCGTGCCGGGGCGCCTGGTGATCATATCCAATTTCGGTTATCGGTATTCCACCAACGACGGGCTGAATTGGACGAACGCCACTGGAGCCGTGGCCAACCCGACGAAGGGCGAGTTGATCGCCTACGACGGCAAGCTGTTCGCCATCACAGGAACCAATTCGGGTGTCCTGGTTTCGATCGACAACGGCAATTCCTACACCGCCTTCAACGCTGGACTGACACCGATCGATGCCGTTTCCCAGGAACAGTTCCATGCCACCGGCACCAAGCTGTACCTCGGCACCTTCAGCGACATCTACAGCATACCGGGTAGTACGGTAAGCTTGGATAACAACTTCGGTACGGCCGGTTTGACCGTGAGCCCCAGCCTGTTCAACGAAGGCTTCGACGTGGACTTCGAGCGTTCGGCAGGCACCCATGGCCTGCTCCTGATCGACGCCAGCGGACGCATCATCGAGCAATGGACCGACCTTGGCATGGGGCGTATCCACCTGGCACGCGGGAATTGGGCGGCCGGGCGGTATACCTTGGTACTCCTGAAGAACGGACAGCGGGTGGCACACAAAGGGGTCGTTGCGCAATGAACCTGAAGAGCGGGACGATCGGTCACATCGGCGTATTCACCTCCGGCGGCGATAGCCCTGGCATGAATGCCGCCATCCGGGCGGTGGTGCGCTCGGCCGTACACCAAGGCTGCAAGGTTACCGGCATTGTGGGCGGATACGACGGCCTGGTGCACGATCGTACAATTCCCTTGGGCGCAAGGGATGTCGGCAACATCATCCAGCGTGGGGGAACGATCCTGCGTTCTGCGCGAAGTGAAGCGTTCCGCACCCCCGAAGGCAGAGCAGCGGCCGCCGGCACCGTGGCACGGCATGGCATCGATGGGCTCGTGGCGATCGGTGGTGATGGCACCTTCACAGGAGCCAACATCCTCTGGAAAGAGCACGGGGTCCGCACCATCGGCCTCCCTGGGACCATCGACAACGATCTATGGGGAACGGACTTCACGATCGGGTATGATACCGCGGTGAACACGGCCGTGGAAGCCATCGACAAGATCCGCGACACCGCTTCGTCCCACGACCGGCTGTTCTTCGTTGAAGTGATGGGCCGCGATACCGGATTCATCGCCTTGGCCAGTGCGCTGGCCTCCGGGGCGGAATACGTGATGGTACCCGAGGAACTGCAGAGTTTGGACGACCTGGTCGCTTCGTTGAACGCGGCTTCCAAGGAAAAGACGTCCAGCATCGTGGTCGTGGCCGAGGGCGATGAGGAAGGTGGAGCCTTCGACATAGCGCGAAAGACACGGGAAAGGATGCCACAGGCGGACATCCGAGTTACCGTATTGGGGCATCTGCAGCGCGGTGGATCGCCCACGGCGAACGACCGCATCCTCGCAAGCCGACTGGGCGTTGCTGCCGTGGAAGGTCTTCTGGCCGAACGCTTCGACCAGATGGCCGGGGTGGTGAATGGGGAACTCGTATTCACCCCGTTCACGGAAGCGATCGGTCGTCGCAAGCCATTGGCCAAGGACCATTTGCGCATCCTCTCGATCTTATCGGTGTAAGAGGCAACCAATGGCATGTTCCTCTTGTCCTATGGATAGCACGTCAGGAACGATGATATCCGGTATCCGTATTCGAGTTGTGTTGTTGCTCATCATCGCAGCGCTGGGATCGCCCACTGCTCAAGGGCAGAACTGCCTGACCAATTGGACAGTGACAGCGAGTACACCACCGCTCAATGGCACGTATGCATGCGGTCAGACCGTGACCTTCTGTTTCACCGTGACCGGATGGAACCAGACCAATGTGAACTGGTTCCATGGGATCGAGGCCAACTTCGGACCGGGCTGGGACCTGAGCACCTTGGTCCCCGGACCTCCCCCGGCCACCTGCAGCGCCACGGCAGGCCAGTGGGGATTCTACAATTCGGTACAAGGCTCCTCCTTCTTCACCAACATCGGCCCGCAGGGTCCCGGGTTCTTCTTCGACAATCCTGTGGATGGTAATCCCGGCAACAACTTCGGCGACAACTGTAATGGCGCCGTCAACTGGCAGTTCTGCTGGACGATAAGCGTGCTCAGTGGAGCGGCCTGTGTCAATGGCACGAGCCTTTCGGTGACCTTCGACACCTTCAGCGATAGCCAGACCGGATCCTGGAGCAGCTCGGGGTGCAACAATGACCCCATCGTGCCCGGGCCTCCGGCCGTTATAGCCTCCTGCACGATCAGCGCGGGTACCGGCGGCAGCTTGAACCTTTGCAGCACCTCCGCACCCGCTTCCTTGTTCAGCGTGCTCGGGGGCAGCCCGAATGCGGGTGGGACATGGACCGGGCCCGGCGGCGTGCCTTCCACGGGGACCGTGGATCCTGCGGTGGATGCCTCCGGCGCTTACACCTATTCGGTCACGAGCGCTGCACCACCATGCACTTCACAAGCCGTGGTGAATGTCTCAATTGTCCAGCAGCAGAGTGCAGGTACGGACGCTTCGGCCACCCGATGTACATCCGACGTTCCGTTCGCCTTGTTCGATCAGTTGGGTGGAACACCGGATCCTGGCGGCACGTGGTCCGGGCCAGGGGGAAGCCCGGTGACCGGCACGTTCGATCCTGCAACGGACCCGGCGGGCACTTACGTGTACTCCATCGCTGCCATTGCGCCATGCGCCGCTACATCGGCCACCGTAACCATGACCGTGAACCCATCACCCGTGGCAGGTACCGATGGGACCATCACCTTTTGCTCGACCAGTGGGCCCGCTTCCTTGTTCAATACCCTGGGCGGTGCGCCCGACGCGACCGGCACATGGACGGACGCGACAGGCGCAGCATCCGATGGCACATATACCCCTGGGGTAGACGCTCCGGGGCAATACATATACACAGTCCCGGGAATTGCGCCATGCCCGAATAGCACAGCGACCGTTACTGTGCTCGAGAACGCGCAACCCACGGCCGGCACATCAGCGGCTGCCACGCTTTGTGACTCCCAAGGCAGCACAGCGCTGGTGGACCTTCTTGGAGGATCGCCGGACAGCGGTGGCACATGGACCGGCCCGAGCGGGGCGCCGAACAATGGATCCCTGGATCCTGCCGTGGAAGCACCCGGGAACTACATCTACACGGTCCTCGGCTCCACACCATGCGTGGATGCGCAGGCAACGGTGTCGGTCAGCATCAATGAGCAACCCGATTCCGGCGCGAACGGCTCGATCGACCTCTGCACTTCTTCAGCACCTACGGACCTTTTTACTGCATTGGGTGGATCACCGGATGCCGGCGGGTCCTGGAACGGCCCAACAGGTCCAACGGGAGCAACATTCGTTCCTGGTACCAACCTTCCCGGCACGTACACCTACACGCTGCCAGGAACTACGCCATGCATTGCTGCAACGGCCGAGGTACAGGTCCTGGTATCGGACCAGCCATCCGCAGGATCCAACACCGTGATCGACCTGTGCAGTTCGCCGGTTCAACCGCTTGTCCTGTTCGATGCCCTTGAAAGTTCTCCAACGGCGAACGGCAGTTGGACGGGCCCCAGCGGGCAGGCACACGGCGCCACGTTCACGGCTGGCACGGACACGCCCGGTGACTATACCTACACGGTAAGTGCAACGGCTCCTTGCACCACCGCAACGAGCATACTCACGATCAACGTGGTGCAGGCACCGAATGCCGGCACGGGCTCCCCGATCGCTATTTGTGAAAACTCGCCGATCGCGGACCCTACCGTTTGGCTCAGCGACGACCCTGATGCCGGTGGTGTCTGGACCGGTCCGAACGGCCAACCGCTTACCACGGTGGACCCGGCATCGGCCGTATCGGGCAACTACACCTACACGGTCGTTGGTACGGCACCCTGCCCTTCTGACAATTCGGTCGTGGCATTGACCGTGAACACCCTACCCGATGCCGGTTCGGATGCGGTATTGAGCGGGTGCTCCGATGCAGCTTCCACCGATCTTTTCGGCCTGCTTGGTCCACAGGCCCAATCGGGCGGGTCCTGGACCGGGCCTGCGGGCGGTTCTTCAGGGACTTTCGTACCTGGTGTATCACCACAGGGGACCTACACGTACGTGGTGCCCGGAACGGCGGCGTGCCTTGGGACGGTGGATTCCGCGGTGGTGGACGTCACTGTATTCCCGCTACCACAGCCCCTGGTGCAAGTATCTCCTTCCCGTGGGTGTGCGCCACTATCGGTAGAATTCACCTCGACCGGTGTACAGGGCCAAGTGGTGGCCTCCTGGTCGTTCGGTGACGGCAGCACTTCCACCGGATACCCATCCACCGATCACCTTTACGATACCGGCGGATCCTTTGATGTATCGCTTTCCGTGACCGATGACAACGGTTGCACGGCGAGTGTGAGCATCGCGGATGCCGTGCTGGTTTCCAACGGACCTTCCGCAGCATTCACGGCTTCCCCTGCACGGATCGGTCTCGATTCACCGGTGATCGATGTGAGCCATGACCCGCAAGCGGACGTGATCTACACTTGGACCGTGGATGATAGCCTTATCGTGGGAGGAGCCTCCTTCTCCCACATCGTGGACCCACCGGAACTGGGCCCGCACACCATCTGCCTTCTGGCCACCGACACGCTCGGATGCAGCAACGAGGAGTGTTTCGATTTCCTCTTGGAGGACGGGCTGACCATCCATGTACCGAACTCGTTCACACCCGACGGCGATGGCCTTAACGACCTGTTCCTTCCGGTGATCCTGAATGTTCGGGACAGCTCCTATTCCTTCACCATTTTCGATCGTTGGGGAGCCGAGTTGTTCAATAGTTCGATACCCGGAGAAGGCTGGACCGGAGCTTTCCGGAACCAAGGAGAGATCGTGGCTCAAGGGGTTTATGTTTGGCGCTTGACCGCGCAGGACGTGTTCACCGCTGAACGGAAGGAGATGATCGGCTCGGTGACCCTCTTGAAATGAAGAAGCCCCCTGAAATTCAGGAGGCCCTTTCATCCAACCCGGCTCGTTACTGCCTAACGAGCCTTGTCTGCGCCAGCGGTCTGCCTTCCGCATCCTGCGCGACGACCAAATAGACCCCAGGGAGCAAGCGCTCGAGGTCCAATCGTTCTTCAATAGCTGTGATCAGGACCGATCGTCCCGTGGCATCATGGAACCGCAGGGTCCTTGCCGCAGGAATGGTGCACTGC
>JBIIYD010000194.1:0-5962 GCA_044347005.1 Flavobacteriales bacterium
TTTGGAAGAACTGCGAACGCCAACTCAATACCAGTAGGCAGTTCATGGTCCTTGCCTTCCTAATAATCCTCCTCAAAAGATCCTAAATAGGCTCTTAGGCCTTCGCCACCTTCACCAAAAAGTAGTTCTTCTTCCCGCGCTGCAGCAGGATGAAGCGTCCACCCATCAGGTCATCGGCGTTCACCACACGCTCCTCGCCCACCTTCTCCTTGTTCACGGCGATGCTGTTCTCCTTCAGTGCGCGGCGCGCTTCGCTCTTGCTGGGCAAGAAGCCTCCCACCTCGCTGAGCAGGTCGGCGATGTGGATGCCAGCGGAAAGCACATCGTGGGAGACTTCCGCTTGGGGAACGCCTTCGAACACGTCGAACCACTGCTGTTCGGTAAGCGCTGCAAGTGCATCGGCCGTAGCGTTGCCGAAGAGTATCTCCGAGGCTTGCAACGCAGCCTGCAGTTCCTCCTCGCCGTGCACGCGTCGGGTGATCTCGGCGGCCAGTTCCTTCTGGAGCACGCGCTTGTGCGGTGCGGTGCCATGGTCGGCGATCAAGGCCTCGACCTCCTCCTGCCCGCGGGTGCTGAAGATGCGGATGAAGCGCGGCGCATCGGCATCGCTGCTGTTGAGCCAGAACTGGTAGAACTTGTAAGGAGAGGTGCGCTTGGCATCGAGCCAGATGTTGCCGCCCTCGCTCTTGCCGAACTTGGTCCCGTCGGCCTTGGTGAGGAGCGGCGTGGTGATGGCGAAGGCCTCGCCACCGTCCATGCGGCGGATCAATTCCGTGCCGGTGGTGATGTTGCCCCACTGGTCGCTGCCGCCCATCTGCAGGATGCAGCCCTTGTTCTTGTACAGCCAGTAGAAGTCGTAGCCCTGCACCAGTTGGTAGCTGAACTCGGTGAACGAGATGCCGGTCTCCAAGCGGTTCTTCACGCTGTCCTTGGCCATCATGTAGTTCACGGTGATATGCTTGCCCACTTCGCGGATGAAGTGCAGGAAGCCCATGTCCTTGAACCAGTCGTAATTATTGACGAGTTCGGCGGGATTCGTGGGACTGTTGAAATCGAGGAAGCGTTCCAACTGCGCCTTGATGCAGGCCTGGTTGTGGCGCAGGGCCCCCTCATCGAGCAGGTTGCGTTCGGTCTTCTTTCCGCTGGGATCACCGACCATGCCGGTGGCGCCACCGACCAGCGCAACGGGGTGGTTGCCCGAGCGTTGGAAGTGCGTGAGGAACATGATCTGCACCAGGTTGCCCACGTGCAACGAATCGGCCGTGGGGTCGAAACCGATGTAACCGCGCTGCGGACCCTTCGCCAAGTGCTCCTCCACACCGGGCGTGCTGTCCTGCAGCATACCCCGCCAACGCAATTCATCGATAAAACCGTTCGCCATGATCGTCATGCCACCGCACGGCTTTCGGGCTTTCCGGTCGTGGGCTGGCGGCGCCAAAGATAGACGGGGCGTGCTGTGCAGGGCTAACTTGCGGCCGCGTGGCGCCGGCACCAAAGGGGCACACGGGCAAAGGCCATGGAACTGGTTACCGGAAGTACGGGCATCGTGGGCACGCATCTGCTGTTGGCACGCACAGCGGCAGGAGCGACCGTGCGCGCCTTGGTGCGGCCCGGCGCCGATCGCCGCATCGTGGACCGTGTGTTCCAGCACTACAGGTCCGATGCTGCCGACCTGCTGAAGCGCATCGACTGGTCGGAAGGGGACCTGCACGATATGCCCTCGCTGGAAAACGCCATGGCCGGAGTAACACACGTGTACCACGCCGCAGCGCTGGTCTCCTTCGACCCCAGGGATGACAAAGCACTGTATCATTTGAACGCCCAAGGCACGGCCAACGTGGTGAACGCCGCCTTGTCCAGCGGTGTGCAACGGCTCTGCCACGTCAGCTCCACCGCTGCCATCGGCAAAACACCGGGAATCATCGAGCGGGACGAAACGTTGCCGTGGGCCGAGGACAGGAACACTTCGCCCTACGCGGCCAGCAAATACGCAGCCGAAATGGAGGTCTACAGGGGTATCGCCGAAGGCCTTGATGCGGTGATCGTGAACCCATGCATCATACTGGGACCGGGTCAGGCCGGCCGAAGCACAATGTCGCTGGTGGAAAGGATCCAGCGGGGTACATCGTTCTATTCAACGGGAAGCAACGCGGTGGTTGACGCCCGCGATGTGGCCGCCTGCATGGTGCGCCTGATGAACGAAGGCCGGACGGGTGAGCGGTACCTGCTGGTGGGCGAGAACGTGAGCTATAGAAAACTGTTCGCGGCCATTGCCGATGCTTTCGGCAAACCTGCTCCGGGTAGGGCACTGCCCGGATGGGTGCTGGGCCTGGCCTGGCGCGCCGAACGACTTCGGACCATTTTCGGCGGTAGGCCCTTCATCACCCGGCACACGGCACACAGTGCAATGCTTCAAAGATCCTTCAGCAACGCGAAAGTGCGCAGTGCGTTGCACTTCGAATTCAGGCAAATGAAGGATTCCGTCGCCAACGTGGCCCGGTTCGCGGCACGCAATTAAGAATTAAGGGACGGGGGCGTCCTTGCGCAGGACCAATTCGGTCATGATCTCTTCGTAGATGGCCTTCATCTCCTCAGGACGGGCCGCGTAGTGTTCGAAACTGACCCTGAACTGCTCTTCGGTAATGCCCTGCTCGGAGAACAGCTCTGCATAATACTGCTGGGCCGACACGTTCGATACGTGCTGCACGATGAGCTCGTGGTTCACCCGCGCCTCGATCAGCTGAGCTTCGAGCAGGACCGCCTTGAACCGTTCGCGATCCAGCACACCCTCTGTGACCGTTCGCTCGGGGTTGCAAGCCGCAAGGACCGCAAGGAGCATAACAAGCAGGACCTTCATCGGTCGAACATCAGTCGTTCTCCACGCACATCCCTATCGACAAGACCATCGGCATAGACCATGTGGCCGTTGACCCAGGTGTTCAACACACGCGCGTGGAACCGTTGCCCGGTGAAGGGCGACCAACCGCACTTGGAAAGCAGTTGCTCTTCGGAAACGGTCCACGGGGCATGCGGATCGACAAGGACCAGGTCGGCATGGTATCCTTCGCGCACAAAGCCCCGGCGGTCCACCTTGAAAAGACGGGCCGGAGCATGGCTCAACTTCTCAACGGCCAATTCCAATGTGAACACCCCTTCCCGTACCAGTTCCAGCATCGCCACCAACGAGTGCTGGATCAAAGGCCCACCGGAGGGGCATTGGGCATAGGGCATGGACTTCTCCTCCCGGGTATGCGGGGCATGGTCGGTGGCCACCACATCGATGCGACCATCGGTAACAGCCTGGCGGATAGCGGCCCTGTCGGCAGCGGATTTCACCGCAGGGTTCCACTTGATCGATGACCCTTTGGAGGCATAGTCCTCATCGGAGAACCACAAGTGATGGATGCAGGCTTCCGAGGTGATGTGCTTGCCTTCGATGGGGCCGGCACTGAACAACCCGACTTCCTGTGCGGTACTGATGTGCAACACATGCAGGCGCGTGCCGTATTCGCGAGCGAGTGCCACGGCATTGCTGCTGCTCTTGTAGCACGCCTCGGCGTTGCGGATCCACGGATGTGCCTCTACCGGAATATCCTCGCCCCAGCGTTCAACGGCCCCCTTCATGTTGGCGCGGATCGTGGCTTCGTCCTCAGCATGCACGGCAAGGATCATGTGTGCCTTGCGGAACAATCGGGACAATGTTTCCGGTTCATCCACGAGCATGTTGCCGGTGCTGGACCCCAGAAATGCCTTCAGCCCGCATACGGTCCGCGGGTCGGTCCGCAGCACCTCGTCCAGGTTGTTGTTGGACACCCCCATGAAGAAGGAGTAATTCACGTTGGACACCTTGGCCGCACGAGCGTACTTGGCTTCGAGCAGCTCCCGGGTAAGCGTGTTCGGCACGGTGTTCGGCATCTCCATGTAGCTGGTGACCCCGCCCGCTGCCGCCGCAGCGGTCGCATGTGCGATATCCTCCTTGTGTATCAGCCCTGGTTCCCGGAAATGCACTTGATCATCGATGACACCGGGTAGCAGGAGTTTCCCACCAGCATCCAGGTCGAGCACTCCCTTGGGCGAACCAAGACCTTCCGGCGCTATGCGTTCGATGATCCCTTTGCGAACAAGCACATCCGCAGGGAAAGTGCGGCCTTCGTTGACGACGACCACATCACGTATGGCAATACTGTTCATTTAGCGCGTATGCTGAACCGCATCTTGAGCACCCCCAGGAACGCCTCGTGGAAGATGTTCATGCTCATCTTGCTCCGGCCTTTGAGCCGGTCAATAAAGGTGATGGGCACTTCCACGATCCGGTGTCCTTGGAGTTTCACCCTGTACTTCATCTCGATCTGGAAGGCATACCCGATGAAGTGGATCTCGTCAAGGGGTAGGTCATTGAGCACTTCCTTCCGGTAACAAACGAATCCTGCGGTGGTATCGCGCACACCCAACGAAAGGACCAGCCTTACGTAAAGCGAGGCACAATAGCTCATCAGGATCCGGTGCCAGGCCCAATCCTTCACCTGGCCACCCTTCACGTAGCGCGACCCCACGCTCATGCCCACCCCCGGTGCGGAGCATGCGCCATAGAGCCTGACCAGGTCGTCGGGGTTGTGCGACAGGTCGGCATCCATTTCGAAAATGTAAGCGTAGTCGTGAGCCAAGGCCCAGTGGAATCCGGCGATATATGCGGTGCCAAGCCCCTGCTTGCCTTCCCTGCGGAGCAGGTGCAGACGACCTGGCCAACGACCTTGGAGGCCTGCTACCAGATCACCGGTACCATCGGGGGAGTTGTCGTCCACCACGAGTACGTCGAAAGCGGGCTCCAGAGCGAACACACGCAGGAGCACGTCCTGGATATTCTCCTTTTCGTCGTAGGTGGGTATGATGACCAGTCGCTCGGACAAAGGCTCGGTGCTCGGGGCATCAAAGATAGAAGGTCGGGCGGGGCTTGGTCAGCGCACCAGGGACACGTGCCCGATGCGTTCGATCCGCAATCCCGAATAGCCATCCTTCGCCACTACCTTCCACACGTATACCCCGTTCGGCACCTCGTCCCCGTTGGGGAATCGACCGTCCCAAGCATCCTGCAGGTTCGTGGTGGAAAACAGTTCGTGACCCCGGCGGTCGAAGACATCGAATTGATAGAATCGTTCATCCACGCCGACCATGACCGGCTTGAAGGTGTCGTTGATGCCGTTACCATCCGGCGTGAAGGCATTGGGCACGTTCAATGCAAATCCGTCATCGATCGTGACCACTTCGCATGCCGTATCCGTACAAGCTGCCGAGGCGATGGCCACCAGGCAGACCGTATACTCATCGCCCAATGAAGGTGGGAAGAGGAACTGCGGGTTCTCTTCGTTCGAACTGCCCAACCCGCCAATGTCCCAGATATACGACGTGGCACCCGTACTGGTGTTGTCGAAATAGACCACACTGTTCGAGGTGCTGATCGACTCGGGCAAGATCCTGAAGGACGCCTCCGGCTGAGCGAACACATTGACCAGCCCGACCACGGTGGCCGTGTCCGCACCACATCCGTTCCCTGGGTCGATGATCAACGTTACATCGTAAGAGCCCGGATCCTCGTAAACAGCGGTGATGGGTCCGCAATCCTGGACCACTTGTCCATTGCCCAGCAGCCAAGTGCACGAGCCTGCCCCTACGAACCCGCTTGAAAGGGTCACCGTTGCCGGGGCACAGGTTCCGTTGCTCAGGGCATCGATCGCGGCAATGGCAGTCGGGATCACCGTAACCGTTACCGTAGCGGTCGCAGCTTGACACGGTGCTGCGGCAGGTACGGTGTAGGTGTATACGCCCGGTGCGTCGATCGCTGGGTCGAAGAGGCCATTCGCGGGGCCACCACCCGGGGCGGTCCAAACACCGCCCGGTTGTGCAGCGGCACCAAGCTCGTCGAAGAGTTGGACAGCATCATCGTTCGCACAAAGTGTAACGGCAG
>JBIIYD010000024.1:0-18879 GCA_044347005.1 Flavobacteriales bacterium
GGTTCGTTTTCGGCTTGGGCACGCCGCGCACCGGAATGCAGTCCATGACGGCCAACAGCATCACTGCACTGAAAAGTTGTGGCTTGAAGTCCATGGGTTCGATCTGTGACGAAGATGCGCAGCGGGCTGCCTTGATCCATCCACGAAGTGAGGAACGGTTGTCCGTTGCGACGGAACGTTGATCTGGGTGACGGTCGGTTGGCAACTTGGCGCTGGGTACCACACCGGCCAAGCCCGCATCAAGGCGCTTTGGAAAGAGCACCGGCCTTGCGGCAGGCTGGGGCACGGACAAGGGTTATGCTATGATCTTGGAGTCCGATCAGTACGTGGCGCGATGCGGAGGACTGGTCACTTCACCGCGGCCCCAGCTCCTTCTCCAACTCCGACACGATCCTTTCCGCGTTGCTGTTCCGCGCTTCCAATGCCAAGGTGCGCTTGTAGTGAAGCAGCGCCTGCTCCTTGTCACCGAGTTTCAGGCAGGCTTCGGCATAGCTGTCGTACACATTGGCGCTCTTGGGGTAGAGTTGCATGTTGATGTAGAAGAGGTCCTGCGCGCGCTCGAGCTTTCCGGTATTCATCAGTTGGTAGCCGAACATGTTCAGCGCTTGTTCGTTCACCGCTTCGTCGTTGGGGTTGGCGGCTTTCAGTGCAGTGTAGGCTTTCAGGGCCGCATCACGATCACCGCGCAAAACGGATTCGAAGGGGATGTGCTCGTCGTCCTTCATGCGCTGAAGGGTGGAGATGGCATCATTCTCCGTGGGGCCGAACACGCGCAAGGTCATCACGCCAGTGGAGTCCTTCACGAATCGACGGCGGCGCTCGTCGTTGCGGCTCACGAAGTCGTTGTTACCGATGTGGACGAACTCGCTGGGCGGATCAATGAGCGGCTCGCGGAAGAGCTTGTTGCCACGTCGCACGATGGTGACGAGGTTGTCGCTGCTGATCCTGTAACGACCGGTCAAGGCATCGAGTGCGGTGCTGTCCAAGGGTTGCTCTTTGTGTTGGGGCACGAAGCTTGGCCATGCGTAGGCGCGCGCAATAGAGCGGATCACCTCGTACATGAACGCGGGCTGGTTGGCGTTGATGAGCACCACCGCGCCTTTACCATTATTCACATGGCCGTAGATCTGGCCACAGAAACCCTCGTTCCAGCCGCCGTGCTCGAAATAGCGCTCGCCGTTCTTTTCATCGATCCCCATGCCTACGCCGCCGTGTGGTTCAAGCAAGGGCTCGACCATTTGCATGGCCGTGGCACGCCTCAGCACCTTGCCACTGTCGGAGGCGATGGTCTTCTGCAGATCGATGACAAAGTGCGCTAGGTCTGTAGCCGTGGTCCATAGCCCGTCCGGTGAAAGTTCCGGATACACATGCCACTTGCCTCTTACATCAGACCCATCGGGTAAGTAGCCGCTGGCCGCGTTGTGCGCCATGGCTTCCGGCAAAGGCTGCTCGAAGGTGCTGCGCGACATGCCCAATGGCTTCAATACCAGGTCGTGCATGTGCTGCGGGATGGTGCCACCTTTCGCATCGAGGATCAGTTGAGATGCCACGCAGTATCCGCCGCCTGAATAACGCCACGCCGCGCCGGGGGTCTGATCCACCATCACGGCCGGTGAATTGGAGGGTGTTTCGCCGTTGAGGATGTTCACCAGCGTGGGCAACTGATCGCCGGGCGCGTACCCGGGAAAGCCATGTACGGTGGTGCCGGCGACGTGACCGAGGAGGCGCTTCAAGGTGACCTTCTCAGTGCGTGTGAATTCGTTCTCAGGCATCTTCCATGAACGCAGTTGTGTGTTCACATCCTGGTCGAGCTGGAGCACACCATCCTGCACCAATTTCAGGGCGGCCATGGTGAACACCGGCTTGCTGATGGACGCAGCCTGGAATAAGGTGCTGTCCGTGACGGGGCGCTTGCTCGCGGTATCCATCACGCCGTAGCTCTTCACCCACGCGATCTGGTAGTCGTCGATCACGGCGATGCTCATGCCCGGAACGCCGTAGTGTGCCATGCGCTCTTCGATCGTCCACGTGCTGTCGCCCTCGATCATCACGGGCGTGGTCAAGCCGGTCTCGACACGTTGGATGGACTGCGATAGGTGGTCAACAGGAGCGGGGTTCTGGCATGCTATGATGAGCGCAGCACAGAAGATGATCGAAGCGTTCCTCATGGTTGTAGGGCTTGTGTACGAAGGTCGGTGAAAGGTCGCTGGGACACGTTCACTTGGGAGCAACGGTTCAGGCGATCAGGTCGAACACAGCGCTGGCTTTCACCTTGCCATTCACCATCACTTCCACCACATGTTCCCCCGCATAGTGCTTCCGCGTACTGAAGTCCATGATGCGTTGGCGTTTGGTAATGTTCAGTGAACCCTTTGGACCAAGCTCCACCTCCTTCAACTTGAACACCTTTCGCGCGGTGCCGCCGTTCGCTTTGCGGTAGTGGATGGCGTAGTCGATCACCAGTTGCTGGCTGCGTGCGGCTTCGGAGAGCACGGTGAACGCGAGTTGCAGTGTGTCGCCGAGCTTCAACCGTTGCGACGAAAGGTGCAGGTCGTCCACGTGCACTTTCACCGTGCTATCGAACGCGAAGAGCGCGAGGGCATGTTCGTTGCCGGCCTTGATCAGTGTGCGACTGGCGTGTTTCGCGATCCAGGCAGTGTGCGGATGCTTGCGGTCCCACTGGCGCAGTAGTTCGATCATGTACTGCGGATGATCCTTGCTGAAGTCGTTCAAGTGGTTGGCCACGGATCTGCGCACGTATGGCGAATCATCCGTTCGTAAACGCTCCAGGATAGGCGTGGTCGACTTCGGGTCCTTCAACACGGCGTCCAAGCGGAACGACCACGGCAGTCTTGGTCGACTTCCTTCCGATGCAAGGCGACGCACATGTTCGTTATCGTCTTCAGCCCATTGGCGCATTGCCTTTAATGTTCCCTTCACATCGCGGCGGAAGAACTCCCGCACGGCGAATTCCGAAGAGCCGAACGCGGTGAAGTACTTCAAGGCATCTAGAGAGAACGCCGGAGTTTCATGACCGAACTGACCAACGAAGTCCGGGTAGAGCAGGGCCGTATAGCCCTTCGGCATGCGCGGGGCCAGGCCCTTGAGCACTTCAACAGCGTGATGGAATTCGGTGGGCAGATAGGTGCGGAGCGTAGTGCTCGCGTGCCGCATCCGTGCATTCAACTCCCGGGCTTCGTTGCCTTGCTGTACTTCCTTCAGGAATACGGCACGCTTGAACTCCGGGTACACCGCTTCCATCTCCTTCGCCAGCCGCGTGAAGTACGCGGCATTGAACATTTCCTTCAAGGGTTCGGCCATTCTTTGAAGCGGTCGCTGGTGCGACTCGAAGCGCGAATATCGAACTGCTCAGTGGAAGAAGCTCGAATGCGAGACCTCACGTAGCGCGCATCTTGTTCCCCTTTGCCTCGTGCGTCACTTCGGCCAGGCCCAGTGCTTCCATCAGCGGTGGCAGATACACGCCGAAACGACCCCGCAATCCTTTCTTCAATCCGTACCAGCCTTTAACGGGGTTCTGCTCGCTGCGTCCCCAGGCTTCCACGGTACCCTCCTTGGCTGGTTTCTGCTCATCGGCACCCCCCAGGTCCATCCAGTCGCCGTGCTTTTTCAGCATCGCATGCAGATCATCGATGCAGCGGAGGTCGTAGAACAAAACGGTCTTGCCCACGGTGCACACCAACACGTCACGGCCATCCTTCCGGTCGACGTGCATGGTATACCCCGAAGTGCCGGGCGGGGTCTTCAGTTGCCAGGGGTCGTCCTTCGTGCGCTTTTCCATAACGTTGGTTTCAAGGCATGGAAGATAGCATGGCCGGGCGTGATGTGAAGCAGCGTCCGGATGGGATTTTCGTGTGAAGGTCGTTGCTCAGGAAGATGCTCTGCGTCGCCACAGAAGGACCACCAACAAGGGCAGTATCATCCACCACATCCCCGGCTCGCTCATGCTGATCACATCCTCATCGAGGTCCGCGTGTTCCTTCGCGTTCAGCGATGCATCCTGTTTGGCCTGTAGCGCCCGGCGCTGCGCCTCGTTCTCCAAACAGATCCACGCCGTAGGGGTGATCATGGCTTGTGTTTGGAAGCTGCCGCGCACCAGGGCCTGCCATCCGGTCGGCCCCGCATCGCCGCGCAGTTCGTGTGTCCGCCAGTGCGCCTGCAAGGCCAGTTGGTCGCTCCAGTCACGCTGGCCCAGTTCGCCCAAGGGACCAAGCTTCTCGTGGTCGATGACGATGCTGGCGCTGCTGTCGGCACGCAAGTAGGACTTCGGGGCTCGGGCATCCGGCCAAGCCAGCACCACCGGGCGTTCCAACGTCAGCCATTCACTGTTCAGTACAGGGTATTCGGGCTCGAAGGACCGGCGTGAGCCATTGCCTTCGCTGCCGAGCACGATGAACGAGCCGCCTTCCGGACGGCGGTCCGCTACGTGGTGCAGATCGTCGAAGAGCACACCGTAACTCTCCTTCGCGAAGGTCGGTGAGCCGGTCACGAGCACCATGACCGGGGCTTTCGCGCTGGGATCGGTGCAGTGCTCCACCAGGATGCGACGCATCACCCGGTCCGTGAAGAAGCCGCCGTGGCCGATGTGCTCGCGGTAGCGGTCCTTGCCGGCCTCGTCCCAGGTCGTGCGCACATCGTAGGCATCGCACAGGTGAACCGTCAGGTCCTTCGCTTGCAGAGCGTGTTCGGCCACGAAAGCGTCCACATCGGCGATGAGGCGTTCCCGTTCGCCGCGCGAACTCTCCCGAGCATCCAGGATGATGTGGACATCGAGGTCGCGCTGTACGCGAGGCAGTTGTTGCTTGAGCGACGCGGGGATGTAGGTGATCGCGCCATCGGTGCTGGTGATCGCTGCGGACGGCACCGCTGCGCTCGTATCGCCGAGCAACAGGTCCTGGCCGCCGATGCTTATTGCGAAGGGTTCCTTGTGCAGGATCTCGATGCCGGACTCCCGCGTTTCGTTCGCTGCGAACGGAAAGACGCGGTATTGAAGCCGATGCGGTGTGATGTAGCGCAGGAGGCTGGGGTCGCGTCGCACGTTCACGATCTGGCGGTAGATCCATTCGGCGGCTTTCTTTTCGGCCAGGATGCCCGGTACGCGTTCGCCTTCGATCATTAGGTAGTTGTCGCAGACCCACGCGCCATCGGGCAGGTCGAACGTGGTGACGAACTCGCTCTGTTCGGCTGCGCTGTTGCTCATGCGCAGGTCGATCCAGGTGCGCCAGGCCTGCTGGTCAGGGTCATATGTGCTGCGGGTTGTCGCCGTATCCACGGTCACGCTTGCCGAGCTGGGCGGCCAGGGCTCAACCGCCACGCCGTTGTTGTAGTCGTTGTGGAAGATGATGCGCAGGTCGGCCATCTTGCGCGGACCGAGCGTGAGGTTGTCCAACACGATCCAGTTGTAGTATGGCGTCAGGAAGGGTGTCACGCGCTGGTTGCGTTCCTTGTTGGCATCGATGGCATCGAGCACGTTCGCGAGAGCGGCTTCATCGATCCTCTGCTTCGGCATCTCCAGCGGATCCTGGTGGTACACGTAATGCAAGGCTTCGTTGAGCACCTGCCGGTGGTACAGGTCGTGCGCGGTGATGATGGCAGGCATCACGGAAAGGCCCAGCAGAAAGGCGAGCCCGAGCGACCACCGCGAACGGTGCGCCGAGAGGAAGCGCAGGTCGTCCAACAACTGTCCGCCCTGCACGATGAGCAGGAGCACCGGGGCCAGCAACAGGAAGCCGAGGCCGAAGGCGATGATGGCGACCACGCTCAGAGGCACCCAGGGGACGAAGAGCAGGAAGAAGTAGAGCACGTAGCTGAACCCGATGCTCCGGAGCACGAACTGCAGGAGGCGAATGGCAGGTGCCGTGCTCGACGGCCAGATCACCACAAGGGCGTTGAACAGGGCCGCCGCATAGAAACCCCAATGGTGCAGGTCGCCCATGATGTCGGTGGCATCGCGGAAGCCGCCGAAACCACCGTTGTGTACGAGCAGGCCGAGCATCGGAAGGACCAGGGCCACCAGTACCCGTACGAACAAGCCCCGTGCGGCGGAGTATGGTCCGGGGCGCACCACGGCCAGCGCGGCGAATGCGCGGAAGGTGAAGAACAGGAACGCGATGATGAGTGCGATACCGATGACCACCCACACGTGCCGTTCGAAGTCACCTCCGCCACGGAAGGGTTCTACGACCTGCACGAAGAGGTAGATGCCCAGCGGTATAGCCCCCGCGATCAGCAGGTCGCGGAGCGGTGTTCCACGATCGCCTTCGCGCAACGAAGCGGACACCAGCACGAAGAGCGCGTGCAGCAAGGGAATGCTCAAGAGCCTGAACGCATACAGTTCGGCATCGGGCGGTACCATCCAGCGCGGCACATCCCACGGCATCAGAGTGCTGAATTCCGACATGAAATACCAGAGCAGTGGCACGTACACGGCGAACATCGACAGCCCGTAGATGAAGTGGACGGATCGTCCGGTACGCCACAGGCTCCACGCGTAAAGTGTCGACCCCAGGGTGACACCGAGCAGCAGGGCTCCCATGATCCGCCAACCCATGATGCTGGCGGGTTCGAGCAAAGGGGCGATCACCCAGAGCATGTTCGCGAACAAAACGAACAGGACCACGGCAGGAATGGTGTGGCCCAGGAGGATGCCGAGCGGATTACGCAGCGTTCGCATGACGGTGGCGGATCAGGTGGTCGAGCAGGATGGAAACGAGCAGCAGCGTGCCCAGGAAGTAGAACGCGCCGATGGCTTCGTGGGCCAGGGGCGAAGGGGAGAACCGCGCACGCTCCAAGGCGATGAGCAACACGATGCGACCGCTGTTGACCACGATGGTGAGCAGGTAGGCCAGGGGAAGCACGGCCAAGGACCACCACAGGGATGGTCGGTACTTCGGATTCCGAGGGAAGAGCACGAGGGCGAAGGAGGCGATGGCGATCACCAGGAAGTTGACGCCCGAACAGGAACGATCGATCAGGATGCGCAGCCCGCTGAAGAGGTAGCCGCTGGTCGCATCGAGGACGAAACCTTCACCGGTGAGCCAGGAGACCAGTGCCGCGACCGGGGCCAGCACGAAGCCCAGATCGTCCACGGTGGCCGTGCGGTACCACCACTTCAAGGCGAAGGCCATCGACAGCAACACCGCCGTTGGAACGACCGAGGCAAAATGTGCAGTGGAACGGTCGTTCATGGGTGCGGATCCGGCTTTCAACGATCACAATAAGGCGTTCGTATGTGAAGGAGCCGCTTCAGGTGTGAAGGAATGTTAGATCCGGGAAGGCTTGCCGACCCGAAGTCGGGGACATGGTGTGCGTGACCGACCGGCCCGACCGGTTCCGGCCTTACGGTGGTGGTCAGGGCGTCCATTTCGCCAAAGGTTGTGAACAAGGGACCTGCGTTATCTGGCAGTGACCGTTTCGTGGTCGGCCAGCCGGGCGCTGCGGGCTACCTTTGCCACCGCTCCGGCATTCGCCGGATCCCCTCCATGTCAACACCCACTTTTGCCAAGACCGCCCCGGTCTTCTTCCAGCGCCTGCGCGAAGTCACAGAAGCCTACTTCAAGGAGAACAACTTGAAGAAGACCGGCGACTGGCGCCTGTACAGCAAGACCGCCATCCTTTTGGCCGCTCTTGTCGGACTGTACGTCGTGCTCGTGTTCTTCACCCCGGCATCGGCGTGGCTCTCCCTGGGCCTTTGCGCCTTGCTGGGTGTGGTGCTCGCCGCCATAGGCTTCAACGTGATGCACGATGGTGCCCACGGCAGCTACAGCCCTCGCCAATGGGTGAACGAACTCATGGGCCATTCCCTCAACGTGCTCGGCGGTAACGTATACCTCTGGAAGCTCAAGCACAACGTCAACCACCACACCTTCACCAACGTGGAGGGCATGGACGACGACATCGACATCAAGCCCTTCGTGCGGGTACACCCCGGCCAACCGAAGTACTGGTTCCACCGCTTCCAGCACATTTACGGCTTGCTGCTGTACGGCCTCACCTACCTCTTCTGGGTCTTCTTCAACGACCTCAAGAAATACTTCACGGGCAAGATCGCGGACAACACCCAGATGAAACCGATGAGCTTGAAGGAGCACATCATCTTCTGGGCTTCGAAGGTGTTCCACGTGGCCGTGTTCATCGCGCTGCCCATGTGGAGCGTGGGCGTGCTGGCCACCCTTGCCGGTTACGGTGTCATGGTCTTCGTGACCGGAGTGGTCATCGCCGTGGTGTTCCAACTGGCCCACGTGGTGGAGGATGCGGACTTCATCCACCCCGCTGCCGACGGCAACCACATCGAGGCCGAATGGGCCGTCCACCAAGTGACCACCACCGTGAACTTCGCCACGCACAACAAGGTCTGGAACTGGCTCTTCGGCGGTCTCAATTTCCAGGTGGAGCACCACCTCTTCCCGCGCATCAGCCACGTACACTACCCCGAGCTGAACAAGCGCCTGAAGGAAGTGTGCCTGGAATTCAACGTGCCCTACCGGGAGTTCCCTTCTTTGCGCAGCGCACTTTGGTCGCACTTGGTGCACCTTCGGCAGGTGGGTATGGCGGCGTGAAATGTGAGGTGTGCGTGCGGAGTTGTAAAGTGTGATCGGCGCCACTTCACAGCTCACAAGTCACACTTTACCCCTCACACTTCGTTCCGTAGTCGATCCAACACCACCCTCATCTATGGGTTGAGCGCATTGGGGCAGACGCCTACTCCTTCACGAAAGAGCGCACGCTGCGTGTGCCATCGAGTGCAGTGGCAAGGAGTAAGTATCGGCCTGCGAGCAGGTGTTGATCATTCAACTGGGAGCGCTCGGCATGCACCGTCTTTGTCTCAACAGGGTATCGGTGAGCGCAACCCACCTCCAAGCCACCGCAGTGCTCTGCCGTCTTCGGCGACCCTGCGGTCCTTTCCCGAGATACAAGAACGACTCGTCATCTTGCGCAACGCCCAACAGCCATGGTGAGAAAGAGTGGCAAGTGGGCCGCCCAGCACCTCGGCCCACTCGCCACTCCTTACTCGCCACTCGCTACTACAGCATTCACTCCAGCACTACAGGCATCTCCTTCGGGTGCTTCACCGTATAGCTGAAGCCGAGCTTCTTCGTGGCCTTGGACTCCACAGTGAAATTCCAGGTCAGGAGGCCTCTCTGGGCATCGACCACCGCACCCCCGTTGTCTTCGAGTTTCACCTCGATCTCGCTTTGCGGGCTTAACGGGTGTTGGTCGCGTACTTCAAGATCAACGGCGGTACCTTTCGTGTTGCGCACGGTGAGGTCCCAGCCGATGGTGACGGTGCGCTTGCTGCCCACCACTGCTTTTTGGTCGGTGGTCTTGCGCTTCACCCGTTCCACCACTACGCCCTTGTCACGGCCCAATGAAATGTTCAGTGTGTCCTTCGGAAGATCGAGTTGCAGGTAGCTCTGGCCCACGAAAGTGCCTTCGAAGAATACGTTGGCTTCGCCGGGCAGCAGGTTCAGGTCTTCCCAACCCGTGGTGCGGGCATAGAGGAAGGCGTCCTTGTCCAGCTTGGGTGTCGCGTAGTGCTTGAACGTCGCGGGAATGCTGTGGCTCTTGACGCCCACCGTGTGTGCCTTGCCATCGCTGGGGATGGTGAAGGGTGTTTCGATCATGAACTCCACGGTGGTGGTGCGGTAAGCCACGGCGTTGGCCACAGTGTTCTGGGCATCCATGTCATCATAGTCCAAGGCGATGGATTCCGCAACGGCCTTATCGGACCGTTGGCTTGCGGGAGCGGGTGCGCGGCTGCGTATGGTGCTGGTCTCCTGCAGTTGCATCGGACGAGGGATGTACAAGGTCCACGGCTGCATCTGTGGCATCACACCGCCCAGTGTGGGGTTACCGCTGCTCAGGCTCAGTGCCACCTTGGCCCAATCCTCACCGGTGTTGTTCACCACCTGTGCCTTCATGAGCAGTTCGATGGGTTGGCCCAGGGTCTTTGCCCGTAGGTCGTAAGCCGGGGTCCAGCCAGCGCCACCCACGAAATAGCTAAGCGTGAAGGACGCGTTCACTTCCACCTCGCTGCTGATCTCCACCACCACCTCGCCGGTAGGGCGCGGCGCCTGGCTCTGGTATTGCTGCAATTGCTGGCGCAGGGCCTCGGCCTCCACATGCAGTGCGGTGAGCTTTTCCTGCTGGGCCAGCCAGTTGGTCTTTGTTGCGATCAGGCGTTGGCGCACGTAGTCGTTCACCGCGGTCAACTGGGCTGCGGTAAGGCCGTTCTGCTGCCCGCCGATGCTGCTGTTCTTGCCCAGCAACTGCTCCTCGTTCACCCACACGTCCTGCATGGCTTTCTCAAAGGCCCAGTCCTTCTCCAACTTCTTGATCCGTTCCTGCAGGTCCACGATCTCCTTCTTCTTCGGGCTTTCCGTGAGGTAGTTGATGCGGTGGTTCACACTGAGGATGGTGTAGCCGCCTTTGCCCGTTACCTGGATGCTTTGTGGATCGAGGCCCTGTGCCAGCCCGGTGAAGACTAGCGTGCTGGTGCCGCTGGGTATCGTGGAGGAAGCCGTGCGGCTCACCTGGGCGCCGCTCAGGAACACCTTGGCCTCCTGGATCTTGCTCGTGAGGGATCGCTCCCCATCGGCCGCCATGGCCGTCAGGGAATGGGTGGTGATCAAGGAGAGGGAGATGGCGCGAAGCAGGCCCATGTTCAGGTGGTTTACGAGCGTGAAGGTACCGAGCCGGTATTAGCCCGATGGATGGCTGTACACGGTCGGCGCCGTTCGGTTCAATGATCGTACCAAATACCAAAGCCCCCCGGTCCGGAGGGCTTTGGTCCGTTCATCGGCGATCGGACGGCGACGAAGCTCAATGAGCGATGATCACCTGCGTTCGCATCACCTGCTCACGGTCATCGATCAGTTCAAGGACGTAGGTACCGGACTGCAATCCCGAAACGTCGAGGATGGAGCGGTCCATGTTAAGGGTTGAACGCGTCTCGACGCGCCGTCCCGTTCCATCGATGAGCGTCACTTGGATGATGGAGCCACCGTCGGGTGTGCTCACATGCAGCACATCGCTGGCCGGGACCGGGAACACCTTCAGATAGCCGCTGGTCTCATCGCTGAGGCCTGTGCTGATATCGTTCAACGGAGCATCGCCATCCGTCACACAGAGCTCACGGAACGCGGTGATCCCGCTGAGCGTTCGCGTGAAGGGGTCACCGCCTGAAGCCGGTGCGAGCGGGCCGATGTTCCAATCGCTGCCCGAATAGTTGGACACCGTGCATGCATTGCGACCAAAGAGCGACAGCTCATCCGCTCCGTTCCATTGAAGCGTGACGTCGGCCTCATTGCCGCCGGTGATCTCCTCGCTCACCACCCAGGTCCGACCCACGATGTCGGAGGAAATGCTTGTTCCACTGGTCACGCCCGGAGCACTGTATTCGGTGTTTACGCCGTCCTGAACGCGTACACTGAACCGGTCCTGTGCTCCGTTCGTCAGGCTCAGGGTGAGCGGTGTGTAGCTTTCCGTGCCAACGGGAAAGAGATAGCTGCTGCCGTTCACTTGTCGGTGCAACGAACCGCTGCCGGTGTTCTCCACCCAGCTGATGGCATTGCCGCCGCTCACGGCACCAACTGCGTTGTTCTCCACGAAGAGGTCATTGGCCCCCAATCGCAGCTGACCTGAAGTGAGCGTCAACGCGTTGGTCACGGTCTGCTCACCGCCCAGGTCCACGCCAGCTGCGTTGTCGATCGCCAGGTTGTTGATGCTCCCCGACCCGTTCAGCTGCTGGGCGTTCGTCCCCTGGTAGCGCAGCACGGGCGTGGTGATGCTGCCGTTGTTCACGACCGCCGGCCCTGCGAAGTTGAAGGGTTCCGAACCGGTGAGGGTGGTGCCGCCGACTACGTTGAACGTGCCGTTCTGCAAGGGGAAGGGCAGGTTGAACGCCAAGGTGCCACTGTTGACACTCACCACGCCACCGGCCAGGTTGGTGAAGCTCTTCCCGCTGAAATCGTTCCCGAAGGTGAAAAGCTCAGTGCCGTTGTTCTTGTTGAAGGTCCCCTGGTTATTGGTGACCATATGCCAAGCTGGAACATTGGTCGTCCATCCGTTCAGGTTCACCACCGCGTTGGGCAGGTTGTTGAATGTTGCGGGCTGATTGGGCCCTCCGCTGATCCCACCGCCGATCATGGTCACCGTGCCGGAGTTGTTGATGGTACCTCTAGCCTCCAACCCGCCATTGAACGTCGCATTAGCACCGGCTCCGATGTTGATCACGGCCGTTGTGCCAAGGACACCACCCGTCCAAGTGAAAGCCCCACCGTTGGTGATCGAAATGGCCTCCGGACCATTGATCCCTCCTCCCGAGACGGTGAACGTGCCAAGCGAGAGTGCGCCATTGATGTTCAGGTTGCTGCTGACCAGATGGAACGCCGTAGTGACGGTCCCTCCCGGCTGATTGGTAAAGAAGCCCCCACTTGCGCTGCCATCGACCTTGATGAGGCTGCCTGCGCCGCCGGTCATCGACCCTTCATTGAACGTGGGTACGCTGAACACGCATTCGCCAGTGGCCACGTTGAGCACACCGCCCGCCAGGTTGTTGAAGGCTTTCCCACTGAAATCATTGCCGAAGGTGAAGGCCACAGCGCCGTTGTTCTTGGTGAAGGTCCCTTGGTTGTTGGTGACCATGGCCCACGGTGTAGCAGAGGTCGTCCATCCGTTCAGGTTAACCACCGCGTTGGGCAGGTTGTTGAAGGTTGCGGGCTGATTGGGCCCTCCGCTGATCCCACCTCCGAGCATGGTCACCGTGCCGGCATTGTTGATGGTTCCCCTGGCCTCCAACTGGCCCGGGCCGTTGAATGTCGCAGAAGCACTAGTCCCGATGTTGATCGCTGTGGTCGTACCGAGAAAGCCACCCGTCCAGGTGAATGAACCACCGTTGGGGATCGTGATGGCCTCGGGGCCATTGACCCCACCTCCCGAGACGGTGAATGAGCTCAGGTTGAGCGCACCATTGAGGTTCAGGGTGCCGCTGACCAGGTGCAACGCCGTGCTCACCGTCCCCCCTGGCTGATTCGTGAGGAAACCGCCGCTCGAGCCGCCATCGACCTTGATGAGGCTGCCACCGCCACCGGTCATCGACCCTTCATTGGTGGTTGGCAAGTTGAACACGCATTCTCCCGTGGCCACATTGAGCACACCGCCAGCCAGGTTGTTGAAGCTCTTCCCGCTGAAGTCGTTGCTGAACGTGAAGACGACGACACCATTGTTCTTGTTGAAGGTGCCCTGATTGTTGGTCACTTGGTGCCAGCTGTTGGTGGTGCTCGCCCAGCCGTTCAGGTTCACCACGCCACCGGGCAGGTTGTTGAACGCGCATGGTCCGCCACTGAACGAGGGTTGGCCCAGGTTGCCGCCCTGCATGTTCCAGATGCCTGCGTTGTTGATGGTGCCCAGGGCGGAAACCGTGCCACTGCCACTGGCGTTCACCGTGCCGCCTGTCAGGACGCTCACGATCGATGTGGCACTCAGTCCGCCATTCGTGATGCTCAGCACGCCGCCGCTCGCGACTTGGGCCAGCCCGGGTCCGCTCAACGCGGCATTCGTGAACGAGCAGCTTCCCAGTATCTGAAGATCGACCCCCGGTCCGTCAAGCAGGGTGAATGTGCTGCTCTGGATGTCCAAAGCCCCGCCGGCTTCCACGACCACTTGGTCAATACTGATATCCCCGCTCCTCGTGACCGTGTGGTTGACCCGAATGGTGATCACGCCATCGACCGCATCAGGCGCGCTCGGTGCCGCCACGAACGAAGAACCGTTGAACCGTTGCCAAGTACCGATGTCGGACCAGTCGCCTGATCCCGCGCTTCGATAGTCGCCGGTGCTCTGGGCGATGGAGTGCATGGCCAGCAGGCAGGCAGCAGCTGCGAACAGGTTGCGTGGGGTCAGGGTATGCGTGTGCATCATATCGTTGGATCGTTTAGCGCAGGCAAAGCTTCGCGGTCCTCTCTGTCCGTACAATAGAACTTGGGTTAGGGGGGAAACAACAAGCCCCGACCATTCCTGGCCGGGGCTTGCCCTTTTGATCGGAGATGATGCTTACATCATGCCACCCATGCCGCCCATGTCGGGGCCATGGCTGTGGCCTGCCTTCTCCTCCTTCTCCTCGCTGATCACGCACTCGGTGGTGAGCAACATGGCTGCGATGGAAGCGGCGTTCTCCAGTGCGACACGCGTCACCTTGGTGGGGTCGATCACACCGGTGGCGAGCAGGTTCTCGTACTCTTCGGTGCGGGCGTTGAAGCCGTAGTCGGCCTTGCCTTCGCGCACTTTCTGAACGATGATGCTACCTTCCAGGCCGGCGTTGGCCACGATCTGGCGCAGGGGCTCTTCGATGGCGCGACGTACGATGGCCACACCCGTGGTCTCATCGGCGTTGATGCCTTCGAGTTTCTCCAACACCTTCTGGGCGCGGATGTAGGCTACTCCACCTCCGGGCACGATGCCTTCTTCCACAGCAGCGCGGGTTGCGTGCAGGGCGTCATCGACACGGTCCTTCTTCTCTTTCATTTCCACCTCCGTGGCGGCACCGATATAGAGCACGGCAACACCGCCGGCCAGCTTGGCCAGACGCTCCTGCAGCTTCTCCTTGTCGTAGTCGCTCGTGGTGCTTTCGATCTGAGCCTTGATCTGGGCAACGCGACCCTTGATGTCGTCCTTCTTGCCGGCACCGTTCACGATGGTCGTGTTGTCCTTGTCGATGCTGATCTTCTCGGCCTTGCCGAGCATGGTCAGGTCGGCGTTCTCCAGTTTGTAGCCGCGCTCTTCGCTGATGACGGTACCACCGGTGAGGATGGCGATGTCCTCCAGCATGGCCTTGCGGCGGTCGCCGAAGCCGGGGGCTTTCACGGCGGCCACTTTCAGGGCGCCGCGGATCTTGTTCACCACCAGGGTGGCCAATGCTTCACCGTCCACGTCCTCGCTGATGATCAGCAGGGGCTTTCCGGTCTGCGCAGCCTTTTCCAGGATCGGGAGCAGTTCCTTCATGCTGCTGATCTTCTTGTCGTAGATCAGGATGTAGGCGCTCTCGAGCTCGGCCTCCATCTTCTCCGGGTTGGTCACGAAGTAGGGGCTCAGGTAGCCGCGGTCGAACTGCATGCCTTCCACCACTTCCACGGTGGTCTCGGTGCCTTTCGCTTCTTCCACGGTGATCACACCTTCCTTCTTCACCTTGGCCATGGCCTCGGCGATCAGGGTGCCGATGGTCTCATCGCTGTTGGCGCTGATGGTGGCCACCTGCTTGATCTTATCGTTGTCGTCGCCCACGGTCTTGCTCATCTTCTTGAGCTCGGCCACTACGGCGATCACGGCCTTGTCGATGCCGCGCTTCAGGTCCATCGGGTTCGCACCGGCGGCCACGTTCTTGAGGCCTGCGGTAACGATGGCCTGGGCGAGCACGGTGGCGGTGGTGGTGCCATCCCCGGCCTGGTCGGCGGTCTTGCTGGCCACCTCCTTCAGCATCTGGGCGCCCATGTTCTCCACAGCGTCCTTCAGCTCGATCTCCTTGGCCACGGTAACCCCGTCCTTGGTCACTTGGGGGGCACCGAATTTCTTGTCGATGATCACGTTACGGCCTTTGGGGCCGAGGGTCACCTTCACGGCGTTCGCGAGGTGATCGACGCCACGCTTCAAGCGGTCGCGGGCGTCAATGTCGAATTGGATGTTCTTGGCTGCCATTTTCTTCGGATTTGCTTAGTTCAACACTGCGTAGATGTCGCTCTCACGCATGATCAGGAAGTCCTTGCCTTCGAGGCTCAGTTCCGTGCCGCTGTACTTGCCGTACAGGATCTCGTCGCCCACCTTCACGGTGAGGGGGGTCACCTTGCCGTCGTCGGCGATGCGGCCTGTGCCTACAGCGATGATCTTACCGCGCTGGGGTTTCTCCTTGGCCGTATCGGGAATGAACAAGCCACCCTTGGTGGTCTCTTCAGCGGGTGCGGCTTCAACAAGCACGCGGTCCGCCAACGGTTTTACGTTCGCCATGACGTTGTTTTGATTGGATCGTTTGGGTTCGACAAATAGTTCGTCGCCGCCGCACGTCAAGGCACGTGCCATCACACGGTTACCCGTCGCTGGCTGTCAACATTGCTGAAGGAACCGGAATTCCCGGCCAAGGATCGTCAGTAGAGCACTGACAAGCTGGCGCGATGGCCAGACGTTACTGCACTGGGACCTCGGCAGGAGCCTCTTCAGGCTGGGCGGGCTGCTCGTCCGGTTGGGTGGGCAACGCTTCCTGCTGTTGCTCCAGCGGTCCGTCCAGATCGTCCACCACCACGCTGCTGGAGCCGCCCTGAAGGCCTGCGCTCACCAAGCAAAGCACCATCAGTGCACCGGAAAGGGTCCAGGTGCTCTTCTCCAGGAAGTCGGCCGTGCGCTGCACGCCGCCGATCTGCGAAGCTCCGGTAAAGCCGGATGCCAGACCACCACCTTTGGGGTTCTGGGCAAGAACGACGAGGGCCAAAAGGCCGCAAATGATGAGGATGATGATGGAAATGGCGACCATGGCTACTTGTTCTGTTGCTCCTCAAGCGATTTCGCGAGGGCCGCAAAGTAAGCGCTTTTGTCCGGGTATTTCAACGCCAGCTTGTTGTAGGCCTCGATCGCCTTGGCCGTATTGCCTTGTTTGGCGTGGATCCGGGCCAGCGTTTCGGTCACCAGACCGGCTGAATCGTCCAGGCTGCGTTTGGCGGCCTGCTGCGGGGTGAAGAAGGTAGCGCGCGGCGCTGGGACCTGTATCTCCTGGCCGATGAAACGGTCCACAAGGGACTTCGCATCCAGCGGAGGCGTCGTTGGTGGAACCGTCGCTTCCGCCGCAGTCGTTCGCATTTCGGGTGCCGCACCCGTGGCGACCGTTTCGGGTCGTTTCGCCGTAACCGGAACGGTGGTGGCAGTTCGTTCGGCGGCGGTTTCGTCCAGCCATTCCGTAAAGCGCAGCTTGCCGCTCTTGCGAGCAACGGTCACAGCAACCGGTATCCTTGGTTCAGCGACCGGGGCTACAGGTACCGGTGGTGCCATCGCCACGGCCGGGGCGGGCGTTTGCTCCGCCATCGGCGCAGGCTGTTGCGGTTCCGCGGCAGCGGGCACTGGGTCCAAGGTGGCATGCAATGTGAGGTCGTAAGCACTGGCCAATGCGGCTTCCAAGATCTGCCGCTCCAAGGGGTCTTCTTCGGCTGCAGGGGCCTCCGGCGCAATTTCCTCTTTCGGTGCGGGAGCCGTTAAGTCCTCGACGACCGGTGCGAGCTGAACGACTGGGGCCAATTCCTCCAAGGGCTTCACCACATGCATCGGCGCAGTTGGCACCGACCGTTCTTCCTGGACCTCGACCGGCGGCGCCCCGCTGGGTTTTTCGACCAGGTCGAAAAGCACGGCGCGTGATGGCACATGCACGGCGGCGCTGCGCAGGGTTTCATCCGAGAGCACGTCGCCGGTGGCGAGTTCACCCGTTGCGCGAAGCACCTGCGCACCGCTGAACCACGGGTAGCGTTCGGTCAAGGCCTTCAGGTCGGACAGGTCTTCCCTGGCCACTTTCCCGGGCTCTTCCAGCAGTCGTTTCAGGCGTTCGCGCTCCATCCTAGGTCGATCACAAGCGATTTTCCTCAGTTCGCATTTCCATCCTTCGTTTCCTTCCCGGCCATGCCCGAAGGTTTCCTCACCAACTCCCGATCGTGCGGTCGAAGATATCCTGGGCCAACTGCTTACCGATCTCGGCGACCAGTTGTTCCTCCACGCTGACCAGGTCCTGAGCGCTGTTGTAGTCCGCGAATCGCGAAACGCTGAATTCAGCGTTCTTCTTGGGGTCCAGCGTGTTCACATAGGTTACGGCCACGGTGATCGTAAGCCTGTTCAGTGCCGCGGTCTCGTTCGCTTGTATGCTCACCGGTTGCACGTCGTACCCGGTCAACGCGCCGCTGTATTGTACATCGCCATCGGTGCGCGCCAGCTTCAACGGGCTTTGGGCCAGGAGCAGGTCACGTACGGTCTCGGTCACGACCTGGGCGCTGTTCGGTGTGGCCAAGGGGGCCCTTGCCTGGAAGAGTTCCACGCTCATGGTGCGCGCATCCCCCACATCGCCGCCGGTGAACGATACGTTCATGCGACAACCACTGGTCACTAGGAACAGCAGGATGACCAGCCCTAAGAGCTTGGTTCGAGCATCACTGGTCCGTTGGTCCATCGTAGCTGGCGATCCGTTGTCCTACAACCTTATAGCCATTCGAGAGGGAAAGGCCGACGATGTTCCGCCCCGCGTCAGATCCCATATTCCTTGATCTTGCGATATAGGGTACGCTCGCTGATGCCCAGCTCTTGGGCCGCGGTCTTCCGCCTGCTTCGATGCTTGATCAAGGCCTTGCGGATCATCTCCTTTTCCTTCGCTTCCAGGCTCAGCACCTCTTCGACTTCGGTGTGTTCCACATCTTCGTCACCATCGTCCCCCGGCATTTGTATGCTCACCGTGCCTTGCGGTGCAGAGGCCGGGATCAAATACTCCTCACGGTATACCGGTGCCACTTTAGCGGAAGGCAAGGTCTGTCCGCTGGTCAAGGCTTGTACCTGCTCCTTCAAGGCGTTCAGGTCGTTCTTCATATCGAAGAGGAACTTGAAGATCAGTTCCCGTTCATTGATGCTTTCCATGCCCTGACCGGCCGAAGCGCCCAGTGGCACGAGGCCGGTGACTTCTTCCGGCAGGTAACGGCGAAGGGTGGCCGCATCCACTTCCCGCACGCGTTCGATCACGCTCATCTGCTCCACGATGTTGCGCAGCTGGCGCACATTGCCGGGCCAGCGGTAGGCCAGGAGCAATTGCACCGCGTCGGCGCCCAAGGTCAGGGGGGGGGCTTTGTACTTGGT
>JBIIYD010000197.1:0-5858 GCA_044347005.1 Flavobacteriales bacterium
CTCTTCAACGACCGGCGTCGTTTCCTGCGATACCTCGGCTGCATCCTTATCGGGGTCCCTGTGTGGTATGTCATAGGCGTGTTGGTCAGCCTTAGCCAGGACGTGTTCGTGCCCCAATTGGGCATCGATACCAGTGCGCTGGCCCCCGACGAACTCAAGCGCATCAATGGAAGCGCCATCCGCTATGCCTACATCGGCCTCAGCCTCGGCGACCTGCTCAGCGCATTGCTCAGCCAGATCCTCCGCAGCCGGAAGAAGGTGATCTACGGCTACCTCAGCGCCAACCTATTGCTCACCCTCATCTTCCTCTATGGCATGCAGGGCGCCAGCATCCAGACCTACTACTGGATGTGCCTGGCCCTGGGTACCGCCACAGGCTACTGGGTCATTTTCGTTACCGTGGCCAGCGAGCAGTTCGGCACCAACATCCGCAGTACGGTGTCCACCACCACGCCCAACTTCGTGCGCGGCGCGGTGCTCCCGGTCACGTACGCCTTCTCCTTCCTTGCGGTGTCCGTGGGCAATGTCACCAGTGCTTTGGTGGTCGGGCTGTGTTGCATCGGCGGGGCGTTCTGGGCCACCACGCGGGTGCACGAGACCTTCCACAAGGACATGGATTTCGTGGAGCAGTGATCCGTGTGTAAGGTCCGTGTTCGCACCGTGTTCGAATGAACGCACATCGTTGAGCGAACGGACCGATACTTTCGTTGCTTCAACGAGCCGAAGCGATCGTGACCCTGCAGCAACTCCAGTACGTCGTAGCCCTGGACGACCACCGCCATTTCGTAAAGGCCGCCGAAGCTTGCCATGTCACCCAGCCCACGCTTACGATGCAACTGCGGAAGCTTGAGGAATCGTTGGACGTGGAACTCTTCGACCGCCGATCGCAACCGGTGCGGCCCACGGAGGTGGGGGCGCGCGTGATCGCGCAAGCCCGTGTGGTGCTGCGCGAAGCCGAGCAGCTGCACGCCTTGGTCACGGAACTGCATACAGGGATCTCGGGAACCTTCCGGGTGGGCATCATCCCCACCCTGGCACCCTATCTCCTGCCGCTCTTCCTCACGCGTTTCGCAACGGAGCATCCGGACATCCGGCTGGTGATCGACGAGCGCAAAACGAGCCGGATCCTCAAGAGCCTTCGCCGGGGCGAGTTGGACCTTGGTATCCTCGTTACACCCATCGACACGACCGACCTCGAGGAGGTGACGCTCTTCCAGGAACCTTTCCTGGCCTATTTGCCCAAGGGCCATGCGCTCTGGCGTAAGAAGCGGCTGGAGCGCAACGACCTCAAGGATCGATCCATGTGGGTGCTGGGCGAAGGGCATTGTTTCCGCGAACAGACCTTGAGCCTTTGCGACCGGCCCAGCTCAGCGGGTCACGATAACGTACTGTACGAAAGCGGCAGCATCGAAACGCTGAAGCAGTTGGTGCGCAACGGCAGCGGAATGACCCTTGTACCCGAGCTCAGCGCCGATGCTGACGACCCCCATGTTCGGCACTTCATAACGCCGGAACCGGTGAGGCAGGTGAGCCTTGTCGTCCGCCGACCGTTCATTCGCCGCAGGTTGCTGGACGAATTGGCCGCGTGCATCCGCCGATCGGTACCCCGACACATGACCACCAACGTTGCAACACCGTCGACAGCAGCAGCTTTGTGATCGTTATTCCTGCGGAGGAAGTCCGGTCTCGAAGAACCCGGGCAGGGTGCCCTTGTTCACCACCACCTCTTTCACCGCTAGGGTAATGGTACCCATGGGGCCACCGCTCTGCACCAAGGTGCGCGGGTACAACACGCCACCTTCGGCTTTGTGGTCCTTGTAGTCCGTGGTGATCAGGATGGTCTTGCCACCCATCATGCGCTGCTCTTCGCGACGGAGTTTGAGCCCTGTTACCGTGTCGAAATAGTCGTAGATATCGGTGCCCGACAAGGTGGTCAAGTGCACCTTGTACACATCGCGTCCTTCCAGTGCCGTACGGCCAACGATCGCCATTCGCTCAGCAACACGGGCCATATCCTGCTCCGGCACGGGAACGGCTGAACGCTTTGCTTCATCGAGGTCGATGTCCGTGAGTTCTTCGCTGCCCTGTGGGCTGCGGCTCACGGCCCGCTGGCCGTCCAGGATGATCTCCTGCACCGTCATGGGCCCCATCTTCGTTTCCGAGCGGAACTTCCCTTCCGCACCGTACCAGTTGGTCATGGTGATGCTCATGCCACCCATCTCGGCGGCGATGTCCATTCGTAGGTCTTTGACCTTGGCGATCGCCTCCCGGCCACCCAGTGCCTTCAGGTAATCTTCGATGATCTGTTCCGCGGTGCGGTCCGTCACCTTGGCCAAAGGTGGCTCACGCCACATGTCGCCGTTCTCGTCCCACTGGATCACCGGCATATTGGCCTGCAGGCTCAGTGGTTCCAAGCGCTTCATCACCTTCTCCTTGTCGCCCACCACGAAGATGATGGCGTTCTCCGGGTGAAGGAAAGCCTGGGCCGCAGCTTGCACATCGGCCAGTGTGACGGCCTCGAGGCGCTGAAGGTAGGTGGCGTAATGATCCTCCTCCAACGTGTTGAGGTAGGTATTGAGCGCGAAGCGAGCCACCGTGCGTGGGTCTTCCAAGCTGCGGGCGAAACTCCCGGCCATGTACTTCTTCGCCAGGTCCAGTTCATCCTGGTCCACGAGCGTGTTCCGCATGCGCTCCAACTCGGAAATGATCTCGGCCACGGCACTGTCCGTGACCTCGGTGCGCACACTCACACTCGCGGTGAAGCTGCCGTTGTAGCGATCCGATTCCAGGCTCGAATAAGCTCCATAGGTATAGGCCTTCGCTTCGCGCAGGTTCTGCATCAAGCGAGCATTGAACACACCGCCGCCGAGGATCGTGTTCATGACCTGTGCGTTCAGGGCACGGACATCGCGGGGTTCCAGGTTCAACGGGAAGGTCACCCGGATCACCGATTGTGCAGCCTCGTCCCGGTCCACGAGGATCACCCGCCGGTTGCCAGCGGGGCCCAGCGGGGTGGAAAGGAATTGCACTCGCCCAAGTCCTTTCACTTCCTCCGAACCATCTTCGTTGACCGCGATGGTGGCCGATGGCACCTTCCATTTCCCGAAAGCCGCCTTCGCGCGTTTCTTGGCCTCCTTGGTGGTGATGTCGCCTACGAAAACGATGTACCCCGCTTCGGGTCGGAAGAAGCGCTGGTAGTAGGACACGATGTGCTCCGGAGCGATGTTCTGGAGCGTTTTTTCGGTCATCACCTCACCGTACGGATGTGTCCGGGTGAAGGTGGCCGCACGACCGATGGTCTCGGCAAGTGCATCCGGATCGCTTTTGCGTTGTTGCAAGGAAGAAAGTGTGCGGGTGCGCACCTTCACGAATTCGTCGCTCGGGAAGGTCGGGCTCATGACCACTTCGGTGGCGATGTCGAGCATGCCGTCCAGGTTCTTTCGAAGCCCGCTTATGTAAACACCATCGTTGCTGGTGCTGAAGGATGCACCCAGCTGGTCCACCACTTCGTCCAGCTGCACCTTGGTGTGCTTGGCCGTGCCCGCGCCGAGCAACTCCCCCACCATGTCCACGTAACCGGTGCGCTCGCCCTGCACCACGGGTGGCACATCGAAACGGACCTGTATGCTCACCATCGGCACCTTGTGGTTCTCGACCACGATCACGCGCATGCCGTTGGACAGGGTGAAGGAGGAGTGACCGGACATGTTCACGGCGGGTGCCGGCCCTGGAGCGGGCGGACGGCTGCGGTCGATCTGTGCGTTCATGAGGACGGGGAAGAGCAGCATCCCCGCGATACCCGCACCGAACCGGGCGGAACTACGAATGGTGGGCATGCCGAAGGTCATTGCTGTTGTTGGCTTAAGGGCAGGTAGTGCAGAACGATGCGCTGCCCGGTATTGAAATAGGTGGTGGCCGCACGCTGCAGATCGGCCGACGTGAGGGAGAGATAACGGTCCAGCTCGCTATTGACCAGCGCCGTGGAGCCGAGCAACATGTGAGCATTGGCAAGGTTGTTGGCCACACCGGCCACCCTGCTGTTGGCGGCAACCGCCTCGGTTTCGAGCTGCGATTTCAGTTTCACCAATTCCTCCGTAGGAACACCTTCGCGCTGCACACGCAGGATCTCCGCGTCCATGGCCTGTTCGAGCGCTTCCACCTCAACACCCGCATTGGCCACTGCGAAGTGGATGGCCAGCCCGGGATCTTCGAAGGGCAGGCTGAAGGCTCCCACGAAAACCGCCTTCTGCTGGTCGTCCTTCACCGCTTTGTTCAAGCGGGCCGAATTGCCGTTCGAAAGAAGTCGGTTGACCATGTCCACGGCATAGAAATCGGGGGTGCCGTTGGCGGGGATCCGGTATGCGGTGACCACGGCCGGCAGCTGGATCCGGTCGTAGACCACGTCGCGCACTTCGCGTTCCAAAGGTGGCTCCACCACATCGGGCCGCACCAGATCGGCACCCCGGGGGATATCACCGAAGTACTTCTCCACCAATACCCTGGCATCCTTCTCCTCGATGTCACCCGCTACCACGAGTACCGCGTTGTTGGGCACATAAAATCGCTTGTAGAATTCCTGGTAGTCCTTTTCACTTGCCGCGTTGAGGTCTTCCATGAACCCGATCGTGGGCCATTGGTAGGGATGCACCGTGTACGCACGTTTCAGGACTTCGATCAGGATGCTGCCGTACGGCTGGTTCTCGTAGCGTTGGCGACGTTCCTCCTTCACCACCTCCCGCTGCGTGTCCACTCCCTTTTGATCCACCTTGGCGTGCAACATGCGCTCGCTTTCCAACCAAAGCCCGAGTTCCAGTTGGTTGCTGGGCAACACCTCGTAGTAGTAGGTGCGATCGCCACTGGTATTGGCGTTCAGCACACCGCCCGCACTTTCCACGTATTTGCTGAACTCCCCACGACCGATGTTCTCGGAGCCTTCGAACAGGAGGTGTTCGAAGAAGTGGGCGAATCCCCTGCGCTGCGGGTCCTCGTTCTTGCTGCCCACGTGGTACATGACACTGACCGCCACAATGGGCGTGCTGTTGTCCTGGTGCAGGATCACGTGCAGTCCGTTGGCCAGGTCGAACTCGGTAAAGGCGATGGCCCGGGTCTGGGCCTGCACGGGGGCTGCGAGCATGGCTGCGGCGTAAAGGGGTAAATAGCGGTTCATCGGGGCAGGGCTTGTTCGGGCACCGGGGGCGTGGCCAAAATGGCCAGAGGGGCGGCTAATGTAACGGGTCGAGGAACAATGATCGCACCCGATGCGAAGCGGAAGAGCCGCACATCATCGTTCGGTCGACCCAACACTTCATGGGAGCTCCGAGAATGACTTCCAGCGAAGGCCGGTTCAACTCCCGCAAGACAGCCCATTCCTCGATCCCTGGCCCACATGCCCCATCAATGGACGAAACCCGAGCGAGCGTCAACCGTTGTTGTTGATACTATTTAGCGGGAGCGGGTACCGATGACCGAATTCTTTCCGAATTTCGTCGTCGAAAATCAGCCACCCGTCGATAACCCAAGTGGTTTCGTCAGCGTAACAAGGCTAGAAGTCGTCCCGCTCAGTGCTCGATACCGTTCAAGATAAGATCCTTACCCCTGAGGTGGTGGAAACCATCCATGGGCTGATCGCGGCCTTCGAGAAGCAGCGCATGGAGTTGTTGCACGTCCGTGCCCAGCGAAGAGCCGCCATTTCCAAAGGCGAAGTAAGCTTCCTGGCCGAAACAGCGAACGTGCGGAAGAAGTCGTGGACCGTGGACGCCCTGCCGGCCGACCTGATGGAGCGCCGGGTGGAACTGATCGGGGGAGGCAGCCGGTCGGAATTGATCAATGGACTGAACGGTGGTGCCAAGACCTACATC
>JBIIYD010000025.1:0-18740 GCA_044347005.1 Flavobacteriales bacterium
GAACAGCGCAGGACAGCACCATGTTGTCCGCCTCGGTACCACCGCTGGTGAAGATGATCTCGCCCGGTGTGCAGTGCAGCAAGGACGCCACGGTGCGGCGCGCCCGTTCGATGGCCGCACGCGTTTCCCGACCAGAACCGTGGATGGAGGAGGGGTTGCCGTAGAACTTGGTGAGGTACGGTACCATGGCCTCGAAAACCTCGGGGGCAACGGCCGTGGTGGCCGCATTGTCCAAATAGATCCGCTGCATGGTCGATGCCTGGTTCAGAGGCCGAAGGTACGGGGTACCGGGTCGAACGATGTTGCGGTACCGCCCCCAGGTTCCGCTCCGGGGATCGGGGTCCTGTCAAATATCCTTGCGGTCCAGGTCCTCGAAGTTCAGGTCCGAAAAGGGCTCCATGCCACCGCTTTCCGCCGGTGGAGCGTCCATGTCGTGGGTGCCATCCGCCTTGCCCCGCAAGCGATCGATCTCGTCGAAGGCATCGTGCAACCCGTCCAGGAACTTGTCGAAATCCTCCTTGTACAGGAAGATCTTGTGTTTGTCGTAGGTGGCCGTTCCATCCGGGTTCGTGTGCTTCTTGCTCTCCGTGATGGTCAGGAACAGGTCGCGTCCCCGGGTGCTCTTCACATCGAAGAAATACGTTCGTTTTCCAGCCCTCACGGCCTTGGAATACACGTCCTCCCGTTCATCGCTCATCGGCACAGAGTACCTCGCTTAGGGCTGGTACCGATCAAATATAACAGGGATCCACACTACCGCAAGTGGCTAAGGTCCAGCACATGGGGTAGGCCTTCGTGGACCGCTATGCCGTGCCCACCTCGTCGAGCAACTGCTCCTCGTGCAGTTGGGCATAGGCACCCTGCGCTTCGAGCAGTGATGAATGCGTGCCCTGTTCCAGTACCGTCCCGTGCTCCAGCACCAGGATCAGGTCCGCGTCCCTCACCGTGCTTATCCGGTGGCTTATGATCACCGTGGTGCGCCCCTGCATCACGCTGCGCAGCTCGCGCAGGATAGCCTCTTCCGTTGCGGTATCCACGGCGCTCAGCGCATCATCGAAGACCAGGATCCGCGGTTCGCGCACAATGGCCCGTGCGATACTCACGCGCTGTTTCTGCCCACCGCTCAAGGTGATCCCTCGTTCCCCGAGCATGGTACCATAGCCCTTGGGGAAGTCGATTATGCTGGCGTGTACCTGGGCCATGCGCGCAGCGGTTTCCACACGGTCGTTCACGGAAGTACCGGGCTCCAGGCTGAAGGCGATATTCTCCCGGATGCTGTCGCTGAAGAGAAAGACGTCCTGGGGCACGGGCGCAAGGCTGCCCCTGAGCTGTTCCAAGGGTATGTTTGGCAGCGGTATGCCGTCCAGCAGGATAGTGCCGGAAGTGGGGTCGTACAAGCGACCCAGCAGCTCCGCGATCGTGCTTTTCCCCGAGCCCGTGTGGCCCACGATGGCCAGGGTCGATCCGGCCGGTATCTTGAACGAAACATTTCGCAGGGCTTCGATCCCGGTATCCGGGTAGGTGAACGAGACGTCCCGGAACTCGATGGCGCCGACCACTTCGCCCACCGGTGCCGCTTCCGCATCGGTGATCGTGGGTTCGGTGTCCAGGAACTCATTGATCCGCGTCATGCTGGCGGAAGCCTGTTGGATCAAGGAGGTGACCCAGCCCACGGAGGCGAAGGGCCAGGTGAGCATGTTCACGTAGATCACGAATTCAGCGATGTTGCCCACGGTCACCGAAGGATCGCCTTGGATCAATTTCATGCCTCCCACGTAGATCGTGATCACGGAGCTGAGGCCGATCAGTAGCATGATGGCCGGCATGAACAGGGAATCGACACGAGCCTGGTCCAGGTTCCTACTGCGGTATTCCTCGGTAGTCCTGCTGAAGCGCGCCTGGGTCATCCGTTCCTTACCGAAGGCCTTCAATACACGGATGCCGCTGAAGGTTTCCTGCGCCAGGGTGCTGAGCTTGCTCTGGTGTTCCTGCACTGCCATGCTCCGCCGGTTGATCAGGTCGCTCACGTAGTAGATGATCACGCTCATGACCGGGAGCGGGGCCAGGGTCCAGAGCGTGAGTTCGGCGTTAACGCTGATCATGCGGCCGATGCAGAGCACGAATAGCACCACCAGGTTCACGGTGTACATCACCGCGGGGCCCAGATACATGCGCACCTTTCCCACATCCTCGCTGATCCGGTTCATCAGGTCGCCGGTGCTGTTCCGCTTGTAGAAGGCACGGTCCAGGTCCTGGTAGTGGGCGTAAACCTTGTTCTTCAGGTCGAACTCGATCCAGCGGCTCACCACGATGATGGTCTGTCGCATCAGGAACATGAAGAAGCCCTTGAGGATGGAGAACACCAGGAAGAGGATGGCCAGCAGCCCGGCCACGAAGACCACGGTGTCGCGGATGCGCTCCTCGGTGCCCAGGTCGCTCAGCAGTGCCACCAGGTCGATGCCCGTCCACCCGACCCAGATGCGGAGCACCTCCGGAGCCACCAGCCCGCGTTCTTCCGCCGGCAGGTCGGCCTGTACCAGGGCGGCTTGGATCAGGTTGATCGCTTCGCGGACCACCTCCGGCGAATAGATCGCGAACAGGTTGCTGAGGACGATGAACACCACCCCGAGCAGCATCTGCCACCAATACTTCGCGAAATATGGGTTGAGCTTCAGGAGCGGTCGCATGCGCGGTGCTGGAACTTCCTACTTTTGCGCCGCCTATTCGGAACAGGTGCAGCAGGTGTGCCCGCAAAGGTAGGACGTATGGAAGGTGGCCTTCCCGCTTCGACAGGAAATGCCGGCACGCTGTTCAACGAGCAAATGGGCCTAACGTGAACCTTCCTCACACAGTGCAGCAACAACCCAACGCAGGAACAAGAATGGCCACCAGCACCACATCAGCCATGGAAGAACTCGTGATCGGAAGGATGGAGAAGTACGACCACGAAGAGGTCCTCTTCTGTTTCGATCGTCCCACCGGGCTTCGCGCCATCATCGCCATACACGACACCACCCTGGGCCCCGCCCTGGGCGGCACCCGCATGTGGCCGTATGCTTCGGAGAACGACGCCTTGCACGATGTGCTTCGGCTGAGCCGGGGAATGACCTACAAGAGTTCGCTCGCAGGCTTGGACCTGGGCGGGGGAAAGGCCGTGATCATCGGCGACGCGCGCACCCAGAAGACCGAGGCCATGTTCCGCCGTTTCGGCCAGTTCGTTGAAAGCCTGAACGGCCGTTACATCACGGCCGAGGACGTGGGCATGAGCACCACGGAGATGGTGAACATCCGCAAGGAGACCAGCAACGTGGCCGGCCTGCCCGAGGAAATGGGCGGCAGCGGCGACCCCAGCCCGGTTACCGCCTACGGCGTTTACGTGGGCATGAAGGCCGCGGCCAAAACGGCCTACGGCAGCGACGACCTCAGCGGGCGCAAGGTGTCCATCCAAGGTGCCGGCAATGTGGGCCATGCTCTCGTAGGCCATCTGGTGAAGGAGGGCGCGCAGGTGTTCCTCACCGACATCCATGCCGAGAAGCTGGCCGCCATCAAGGCCGAGTTCCCCTCCATCACCATCGTGGACCCCACGGAGGTGTACGACCTGGACGTGGACATCTATTCGCCTTGCGCATTGGGTGCCACCGTGAACGACGACACCCTGGCCCGCCTGAAGTGCAGCATCATCGCCGGCGCTGCCAACAACCAGCTGGCCCACGAAGAGAAGCATGGCAAAGCCGTCATGGACAAGGGCATCCTGTACGCTCCCGACTTCCTGATCAACGCGGGTGGCATCATCAACTGCGCATGGGAGCGTAAAGGATATGACCGCCAGGCGGCCATGAACCAGACACGGGCCATCTACGACACCACCTTGCGCATCTTCAAAGCCAGCAGCGAGCAAGGCATACCGACCTACCTGGCCGCCAACCAGGCTGCGGAACAGCGGGTGCATAGCATGCGTGCCGCCGGTATCCGTTTCTGAACCCCGCCATGCTGAACCGACGCTATCTCAGGATCAAGGTATTCCAATCGCTTTATGCGTATTGGCAAAGCGATAGTGCCAGTGCAGCGCGCATCGAAAAGGAGATGCTCAACAGCATCGACCGCACCACCGACCTCTTCCTGGCCCTCGTCCAGGTCTTCGGCGAACTGCGGCACATGTCCGAATTGCGGATCGAGGAACGGCGCAAGAAACGCCTGCCGACAGCCGAGGACCTCGAGCCCAACCTGCGCTTTGTGCAGCACCCGATCGTGGTGGCCATTACGGAGAACGAACGCCTGCGCACCGAGTGCGAAAAGCGCAGGGTGAGCTGGGTGGGCAACACCGAGCTCTTCGGTCGTTTGCTCCGAGACGTGGAGGCCGACGACGCCTTCAAAGCCTTCCTCAACGACCCGGCGCCCACCTTCCGCAAGGACCAGAACTACCTCGTGCGCCTGTTCACCGATCACATCGCCAACAGCGAAGCTTTGCAGGAGGTGTTCGAAACGCGCAGCATCCATTGGATGGAGGACATGGACCTGGCGGCCGCCATGGTCAAGCGCACCATCGAAGCACTCAAGGAAGAGGACGTCCTGCTGCTGCAACTCGACGACCTGGACCGCGATGTGCAGGAGGACCTCGAGTTCACACGCAGCCTCTACCGGCGCTCCATCGAATTGGGGGACGAACACGAAGCGGCCATCGCCGCCAAGGCCAGCAACTGGGAGAGCGACCGCATCGCCCTCAGCGACATGATCCTCATGAAGATGGCCCTGGCCGAAGTGCGTTCCTTCGACCAGATCCCCATCAAGGTGACCCTGAACGAGTACATCGAGGTGGCCAAGGCCTACAGCACGCCCAAGAGCAAGAACTTCATCAACGGGGTGCTCGACAAGCTCTTCATCGAGATGCGCGCCGAAGGCCTCGTACACAAGGTGGGACGCGGACTGCTTGAAAGTTGAACAGCATGACCGTCCGCGCAACAGTCCTTTTTTCGATGCTCCTGCTCCTGTGCGGTTGCCGCATCACGGACCACAGTGAGAACGATGGCGAAGTGAGTTCGTCGGACATCGGCTTCCCAGCCTCGGGCTACGAGGACGTGGACCCCGATGACCGTCCGGCCTTCGAATTCGAGGAGACCCATTTCGACATGGGCCAAGTGGTGCAAGGGACCAAGGTGGACCACGTGTTCACCTTCCGCAATGCGGGCGGCAGCGCCTTGGTGATCACCGATGTGCGCGGCTCTTGCGGGTGTACCGTTAGCAAGGACTGGCCCAAGACACCCATCAAACCCGGCGACGAAGGCAGGATCTCCGTGACCTTCAACAGCGAAGGTCTCAGCGGCCGACAGGACAAGAACGTTACCGTGGTGGCCAACACCACGCCACCGAGCCATGTGCTTACCCTCACGGGCGAGGTGCTCGGCCCGGCGAACGTGAAACCCATCGAATGAACAGAACCCAGGAACGACAATGATCAACGCAACGATACTTCTCCAGGCTCAAGGCGAGCAGAACCCCATGAGCTTTTGGATCATGATGGCACTGCTCATGGTAGTGTTCTACTTCTTCATGATCCGTCCCCAGCAGAAAAAGGCCAAGGATGCGAAGAAGTTCCGGGAGTCGCTCGAGAAGGGCAGCAAGGTGGTCACCATCGGCGGCATCCACGGCCGCGTGGTTGAAGTGAACGACACCACCGTATTGCTCGAGGTGGACAATTCCGTGAAGATCCGCTTCGAGAAGAGCGCGATCGCCATGGACAACAGCATGCAGCTGCCGGAGGTGGCCGCAAAGGGCTGAGCGACCGCAGGCCAAGCGATCAGGCACCATGAAGTGTGTTGCGCTCACCGGTGGCATTGGTAGCGGCAAGAGCACCGTGGGCCGGCTTTTGCGGGTGCTCGGCATTCCGGTGTTCGAGGCCGACCAGGAGGCCCGGCACATCATGGCCGAAGACCCCTTGGTGCGTCGCGCACTGATCGACCGTTTCGGCGAAGCGGTGTTCGGCCCACACGGTCTGGACCGCAAGTACCTGGCTGCACAGGTCTTTGGCCGACCGGATGCGCTGGCCGATGTCAATGCCATCGTGCATCCCGCGGTGCGCAAGGCCTTCCGCGCGTGGTCGCTGGAGCAGGACGCCCCGTATGTGATCATGGAGGCCGCTATCGTGGCCGAAACCGGCAGCCACAGCGCCTTCGATGCCATCGTGGTCGTTTCGGCACCCGAGCCGGTGCGCATCCAGCGCGTGATGGAACGCGATGGGGTGGGAGAGGCCGATGTGCTGGCCCGGATGCGCAGCCAGACCAGTGAGGAGGAACGGATCAAGATCGCCGACCACGTCGTCATCAACGATGGAACATCCTTGGTGATCCCGCAGGTGCTGACCATACACGAAGCGTTGAAATGATGGAACGACCGTCCATTGCATCGATCAAGGAGCTTCCCTTCTCGAAGTCCTGCCTGGCCTTCGGGTCGCTCAGCATTCCGCTGGTCTTAATGCGCCACCTGGTGTCCCTTGCGCTGGTGATGGCCCTGTTGGGGATCGCGTTAGGACTGTTCGCCCGCTACCGCATCGCCAAAGGCCCCGACCGCTGGTCGCCCGCCTCCATGACGCGTGTAACCTGGGGCTTGCGTACGTCCCTGGTGGGCTTCGTGCTCAGCATCGTGGTCTGGACGCTCTGGGTCCAGGCCGTGCTTCCGTTCTGATCGGTAGTCGGTGTCAGGCGCTGACGGCCTGCGACCAGGTCGTTACCCCTTCCAGGACCTGTTCGCTGCCGAAGTTCGTGATCAGGTGCTTCAGGAGTTGGGCCGTAGCCACCGCGTCGGCCGAAGCTCGATGCCGCACATCGAAGGGAATGCCGAAGTACTGGCACAGGCTGCCCAGGTTGTAGTGGGAAAGGTTGGGCACCAGCCTGCGTGCCGTGCGTTCGGTACACAGGGTGCGCCTGCTGAACACCATGCCGGTGCGGGCGAACTCGTGCTCCAACGCCGTCATATCGAAGCGCACATTGTGGGCCACCACTATGCGGCCTTCGGTGAGTGTTTCCAAGGTGCGCACCACCATCGTGAAGGTGGGCGAACTGCGGGTCATGCCGTCATCGATGCCGGTGAGCCGGCGTACGAAGTGGGGGATCGGGCAACGCGGGTCCACCAGGCTTTCCCAGCGCAGTCGCTCATTGCAGCCGTCCACGGCCACCACGGCAACCTCCATCACCCGGCCGTTGGTAGGATCACCGCTGGTGGTCTCAACGTCCAATACCGCAAAGCGCAAGTTGCCCATGAGCGGCGTCATACGCACACCTCCGTTCAAGGGTTGCCCGCATGGTGAAGGCTGCTACCTTGGCACCGGTTTCGCGGCAAGGGAACGGTATCCACGAGGGTTCCCTGCCGACATCGCAAACTTGGTATTCGAACCCATGAGGTGGTTGTATTCCTTCATCTTCTTCCGGCTTTGCGGTTGGCGCATCACCAACCACATCCCGCCCGACCTGGACCGCTACATCTGTGTGGTGGCGCCGCACACCAGTAACTGGGATTTCCCCATCGGCATCTTCACGCGCACCCTGGGCAACATGGGCGACGTGAAGTTCCTTGCAAAGGAGACCCTGTTCAAGCCGCCCTTCGGTTGGTTCTTCCGCTTCATGGGCGGCTATCCCGTGGTGCGCAGCAAGAGCATCAACCAGGTGGACACCATTGCCGCGATGTTCCAGCGCGGCGAGATCCACAAGGTGACCATTGCGCCCGAGGGCACGCGCAAGTACCAGCCCAAGTGGAAGACCGGCTTCCACCACATCGCGCGCAAGGCGGGTATCCCCATCATCCTGGCCACCTTCGACTACGGCAACAAGGAGGTCATCCTCACCGCGCCTTTCCCGCTTACGGACGACCCCGAGGGCGATATCGAACGGATGAAGGACTGGTTCAGGCCACACAAGGGCAAGAACCCCGAGGACGGTGTGCGCTGATCGGCATGGACTTCGCTAAGGCACGGACCATGTTCAAGAGATCATTGCTCACAGTCGGCTTCGTTGCCCTCTCCATGGTATCCCTCCTGGCCACTGCGCAGGACGTGCAGTTCCCCTCATTGACCGGAGAAACCGCCGCCGGCAACACGGTCACGCTCCCCCTCAGTGGAGGAAAGCCATGGACCCTGGTAGGCCTTGCCTACAGCCAGAAAGCCTCGCCGCTCCTGGAGGAATGGTACGAGCCGGCCTACCTCCGCTTCGTGGCCAAGTACGGGCTCTTTGCCGGTACGTATGATGTGGACGTGTACTTCGTGCCCCTGTTCGTGGGCGTCAACAAGGCGGCCTACGAACCCAGCTTGCGCAAGTTCAGCAAGAGCGCCGCGCCGGAGATCGTGGACCATGTGCTGTTCTCGAAGGCCGAGCTGGAGCCGCTGAAGCAAACGCTCGGCCTGGCCGACAAGGACCTGCCGTATTTCTTTCTCCTGGACGCCACCGGAAAAGTGGTGTACCGCACCCAAGGTGCCTTCACCGATGAGAAGCTCGAAGCCATCGAAGAACTCCTGATGGACTGACCACAAGCGTCCTACTTTTGTCGCACACAGCAAACGCAATGACCATGCTTTTCCCGATCACGATCACGGCCCTTCTGGGCCTAAGCCTTTCCGCCTGCGGAACAGAACAGAACGAAGCAGGAGGTATGGCCGACCCGATTACCGAACAACCAACGACAACAGAAACCGTGGAGAACACAGAAGACGGCATCTATGCCAAGATCAAGACGAGCAAGGGTTTGATCACCATCAAACTGGAGTACGAGAAAGCACCCATGACGGTGGCCAACTTCGTAGGGCTCGCGGAGGGCAAGGTGAAGAACACGGCCAAGCCGGAAGGCACGCCCTACTTCGATGGACTGAGCTTCCACCGCGTGATCGCCGACTTCATGATCCAGGGTGGCGACCCCACCGGCACCGGAGCAGGAGGTCCTGGCTACGCATTCGCCGATGAGATCCACCCGGACCTGAAGCACACCCGCCCCGGAACGCTTAGCATGGCCAACGCCGGCCCGGCCACCAACGGCAGCCAGTTCTTCATCACCCACAAGGAGACGTCCTGGTTGGACGGCCGCCATGCCGTGTTCGGCTACGTGGTCTCCGGGCAGGAGGTGGTGAACGCCATCCAACAAGGGGACAAGATGGAGAGCGTTACCATCGAGCGCGTTGGCAAGGCCGCCCAGGCTTGGGATGCCATGAAGGTGCTCGCCGATAACGCCTCGAAGTTCAGGGCCAAGTAGGTCCTGCTCATACCGAACGGAAAGGGGGGCTGTGAAGCCCCCCTTTTTCGTTCCCGGAACACGGGTATGCTCAGCGTCCGCGGCCCCGACCTCCGCCACCGGATCGGCCACCTTGTCCGCCGCGGCGTTGGCCGCCACCGCGCTCCTCCTGGGCACGCGCCTTGGGGTCGTACGATGGGCCACGACCGATGGCCTCGGGCAGGGGCATTTTCGTTACGGGATAACCGATCAACGATTCGATGCGACCGAACTCGCGCATCTGCTTCTCGTTGACGAAGGTGATGGCCATGCCCTTCTTGGCGGCACGTGCGGTACGCCCCACGCGGTGAACGTAATCCTCCGGGTCGCGGGGCACATCGTAGTTGATCACCAGGTCGATGTCGTCGATGTCGATGCCCCGGCTCACCACGTCCGTGGCCACCAATATCCGCAACTTCCGGTTCCGGAAATCGAGCATGACCTGCTCGCGTTCCACCTGGTCCAGGTCGCTGTGCATGCCGCTGGCATTGAAGCCGAGCTTCTGCAGGTGGCGTGCGAGGTTGCGCACCTCGATCTTTCGCCCTGCGAAGATCACGATGCTCGTGGCAGGGTTCGTGTTCAGGATATGCTCCAGGATCCTGCCCTTCTGCATATCGAAGATCACGTAGGCCTGTTGCAGCACCCCTTCGGCCGGCTTGCTCAACGCAATGGAGATCTCATCCGGTTCGTGCAACAGGGCCTTGGCCAGTTCGCGGATGGCGGGCGCCATGGTCGCGCTGAACATCAGCGTCTGCCGCTCCTTGGGCAGGAAGGAGTTGATCTTGTGGATGTCGTCCACGAAGCCCATGTCCAGCATGCGGTCGGCCTCGTCGAGCACCAGGAACTCCAGGCCCTTCAAGGGGATGTAGCCCAGGTTCAGGTGGCTGATGAACTTGCCGGGTGTGGCCACCACCACCTCCACACCGCTGGTCAAGGCCTGCTTCTGCTGGTCGAAGGTGGAACCGTCGCTGCCGCCGTACACGGCCACCGATGCGATGGGGGTGAAGTACGCGATGGCCTGCAATTGCTGGTCGATCTGTAACGCCAGTTCTCGCGTTGGCACAAGCACCAGTGCCCGGATCGAGCCGTCCACCTGCGGACGGTAGCTGGTGATGATGTCGATGATCGGCAGCAGGAAGGCGGCGGTCTTACCGGTGCCGGTCTGGGCACATGCGATCAGGTCGCGTCCTTCCAGCGCCAGTGGTATCGCCTGCTGTTGAATGGGAGTGGGCGTCTTGATGTTCATCGCATCAAGACCGGCCAATAGGTCCTCACTGAGACCAAGGGAATGAAAATCCATCGTTGCGGAAATCCCGGCAGGGAATGCATACCCGCCATGAATGAGCGGCGAAGATAGGCCTAACGCGGTGCATGGATCCCGCGGGGCATGCCCTTCGCCTCCCATCACACGCTCCCGCCGCGCTTGCCCGCCGCTGTGTTCGTGGCGCTTCCTACCGCATCGCTTCGTGTGCGACTCGCAGCCGGTCATCTTGAGCTGGGAGGGTGGTCCATGAAGGATCGCTTCGCCGTGCAATGGGATCCCAACCGGGCCGGTAACGGATCGTCCGGTCCAGGCGGCCCGCTCGGACAGCCCGCAACGATCGGGGTTCTGTTTCCATCGTGGCTGCAAATGAGCGGATTAGCCGATCCTGCCCACCGGATACTTCCACGATTGAAAGGCGAGTGCACCGCGCTTTCCAATAGCCCCGATCGACCGCTCGGAAGCATGTTGGAATCCGATCGAACCGGATCGCAGGGTGATCGGCCCGGAAGCCGTCGAAATGGTGAGGCTACCTTTGGTACCCCGTACCGGACCTTCGACCCAAAACCCTACAGCCATGAGATACTTATACACCGAACGCTTGACCAGTACCCTTTTGGGCGCATTCCTCCTGGTCGGTATGGCCTCAGCGCAAGGCAATTGCCAGAACGAGGACCCTTTTCCCTTCGATCCCGTCCCGGTGAATTCGAACGGGACGGTGACCCAGGTATCCACCTGCGTTTACCTGCAGGAATACACCGCTCTCACCGGCATCCTCAACGGAGCCACCTACGAATTCACCGTTACCGGCAACGGCTACATCACGCTACGCAGCGGCAGTTTCGACGGCCCCGTGGTGGCCCAGGGTCTTTCACCCCTGCAATACACGACCGCGTCGGCCAACGACCTGTATGCACACTACACGGCGGACGAGAGTTGTACACAAGTCACGGGCTGCCAGACCAACACCGTACAGGTGCTGCTGGACTGCACGCTTCCGGTGGTCGACTTCGCCATCGTGCTGGACTGCGACAACTTCGAATACTTCGTTGAGGTGGTCGTTACGGACCTCGGTGATGCTCCCTTCTTGGACATCGAGAACGACGGTGGTGCACCCTTCATTACCAACGTGGGCACCGGTACCTACCAGGTGGGCCCCTTCGCGGACCTGACCCAGGTGCAGCTGTTGGTGCGCCATGGCGGTGACGAGCTGTGCTCGGTGCAGTCGCCGGTGCTGGTGAATACGCCCTGCCCCGTTATAGGCTGCGGCCCGAACGACTACACCTACTGCTACGGCGACCAGGAGAGCATCCTGTTCACCTACCAGAGCGGGACCGCTTTCCCGCTGGCACTCCAGTTCACTGCCGGTGAACTGTCCACATTCGGGGACATCATCACCATTTACGATGGGGAGGACCAGACCGCACCGGTGCTTTTCACCGGTAACAACAACGGCCTGATGGCGGGTGTACTGGTCATTTCCACCAACCCGACCAACTCCCTCACCATGTTGCTGGAGTCGGACTTCAGCGGGTCGTGCCTGAGCGATGCGCTGGAACCGCTCGCTTGGACCGTGCAGTGCTTGGAGTGTGTCCAACCCCAAGCTGATTACACCATTGTCAACGATTGCGACAACTTCCAATTCTTCGTGGACGTGGAGGTGGTAGCCCTGGGCAGCAACCCCGAACTGGTCATCACCAACGATGCCGGTGCCAATGACATCGTGGTAACCGCACCCGGCACCTACCAGTCGGGTCCCTTTGTCTCCGGTGTGCCGGTGCAGATCTTCCTGCTCGACGGGCTGAACGAGCTGTGCACCATCGCTTCGCCCTTCCTGGAGAACCCGCTGTGCGCACAACCCATCGTGTGCGGCGCACCGGCCAGCAACCTCACTTACTGCTACCAGAACAACGACTCGCGCGCATGGGCCTTCACCTCCGATGCCGGGGGCACCTTGCGCCTCCGTTTCCTGCTGGGCACCATCGAAAGCAGCAATTGGGACAACCTCACCATCTACGACGGCCCGGACAACACCGGCACCGTCCTCTTCGACCACGTGCTTTTAGAGACCTTCAACCTGGGTCCCGAGGGCAGTGCGGTCAACAACACCTTCGCGGCCTACTACGGCATCGAGGTCGTTGGCACCGGCAACTCGCTTTACATGGAAATGTCGTCCGACGCTTCCGCCTCCTGCTCCACGTTGACCAACTACGACCAGTGGGAGTGGGAAGTGGTGTGCCTCAACTGCACGCTGCCCTTGGTGGGCGCCAGCATCGAGGACGATTGTGCCAACGGTACGTTCACCATCCCCGTCACCATCGGCTCGACCGGTGATGGCGCCACGGTCAACATCGTGTACTCCGTGGACCAGGGTCCTGTCTTCACGATCCCCTCACTGGGTGTCGGCCAAACGGTGCTCGGCCCCTTCAACATCGACGAGGTGGTGAACTTGCTCGTGGAGCACGAGAACAACCCCTTGTGCAACGTGTCCTTGGGTGACCTTACCGACACCGGGACATGCCCGACCCTGATCGACTGCGGCACGGACCTGAACGTGAACTATTGCCCGGGCAACAATGCGAATACCTTCTACTACTATCAGGGCAACGGGGCATTCCCCTTGGGGCTGTTGTTCAACGCCGGAGCACTTGAGACCTGCTGCGACCGCCTGTTCGTGTACGACGGTCCGGACGAGAACGCGCCCGAACTGACCCCGGTCGGTGGTGTGGCAGGCCCTGTGGCCGGTCTGTTCTTCGCCGCGACCAACCCGGACAACATACTTACGGTAGTCATCACCACCGACGGTTCGGTATCCTGCGAGAGCGGTTCGCAAGCGGCCTTGGATTGGACCCTGAGCTGTCTCGACTGCATCGCCCCTGAAGCGACCTTCGAGATCGTGCAGGACTGCGACAACTTCCAGTACTTCGTGGATGTGGTCGTTACCTCCTTGGGTAGTGACCCCGCCCTGGACCTCGTGTATTCCTCCGGTGCGGACACCCTCGCCGTCGACGCCCCCGGCACCTACCAGGTAGGTCCTTTCGTATCCGGCACCTTCAACCAGTTCACGCTGGTGAACGATGCCAACAACCTGTGCAACCTGGCGTCGGACACACTGGTGAACCCGATCTGCCCCGTGATCCTCTGCGGCGCGTCCACCATTGAGGAAACCTACTGCTATGTGGCGAGCGACTCACGGGCTTGGGCCTACGAACTCCCGGGTGCAGGAACCCTGCGCTTGACATTCCTGCGCGGCACCATCGAGAGCAACACCTACGACCGTCTGCGCATCTTCGATGGACCGGACAACACCAGCCCGATACTCTTCGAACACACCAACACGGCTACGTGGAATCTGGGCGCCTCCGGAAGTGCGGTCAACAACACGTTCACCGACTTCTACGCCGTGGACGTGACCGCTACGGGCGGCAACCTGTACATGGAGATGTCTTCGGACCCATCGGTGCAGTGCGCCACTTCCACGACCTACGACCCTTGGGAATGGTCGGTGTATTGCGAAGGTTGCCAGATCCCCGGCGTGAGCTACGAGCCTGTGCCCAACTGCTTCGACCGCACCTACGTCATGGGGGTGGAAGTGTCCAACGTGGGCCCCGACGGTCTGAGGGTGGTGAACACCTACACCGGTGAAGAACAGGTGGCCTCGGTGGCCGGTACGCTCGCCTTCGGTCCTTACGACCAGAACGCACCGGTGGCCTTCGAGCTCACCTCGCTGGACAACCCGGACTGCTCCTACTACAGCGACACGCTCACCTTCGCCAGTGCCGGTTGCATCATCGCCTCCTGCGGCATCGACAACTACTCGCGCTGCTACGGCAACGACGAGGACCGCTGGTACACCTTCGCCTCGCCCATCAGCGGGCCCATCACCGTGGCCTTCCAGCAAGGCCAGATGCTGACCAACGACCGCATCGTGGTTTACAACGGCCTCGATGAGAACGCGCCGGTGCTCTACCAGGGCAATAACGGCGGCAACCTCACCGGCTTCGCCGTGAATTCGCAGAACACGAACAACGCCATCACCCTGCGCATCCAGTCGAACGCATCAGGCTCCTGCGCCGATGGTCAGTCGAGCATCGAACTGCGCTGGACCGTGGGTTGCGGCGCTGTTGGCATCGACGATGCCAGTGCCGCCATCTTCGAAGTGTACCCCAACCCGACCACGGGGCTGCTGACCATCGACCTGGGCGATGGGCTTGCCGGTACGGTGGTGCTCAAGGTCCTCGACCTCAGCGGCCGCAACCTGATCGAACAGCGCGTTCCCGCCCAAGCCGGTCCCTACACCCTGGACATGGGCGCTTTGACCAACGGCCAGTACATGCTCCAGGTGATCTCCGACGAAACGATCAAGACCCGCTTCGTGCAGTTGATCCGCTGATCGCGTCATCGGTCCTCTTGAAAAAGCCCTCGGCAGTGCTGGGGGCTTTTTCGTGGTGGTGAGCTAAGTGCTTATCGCCTTGGCCCGCATGCGGCGGACCTGCCAGCAAGGACGGGTCGGAACCGGAAATGGACGTTGATCGAAGTGGATCGGAACTGCTTCATTGCCGTCCATCAACGTTCATCCCGGAGTAATGGACAAAAGGGATGGTCATTTAGGGTAGGTAGTGCTCTAATGGACAAAAGGGATGGTGAGTTATCCACAGGTGTTCTTCAGGCATCCTCCTTTGATCAAGCTTTGCTGGCCGGGTAAACGGAAGCAGGCTCTGCTGGAGAGCAACCTGCCAGGGATACCCCGGCGACCGATGGATGAAGACTGGGGTGGTCCACTCAGGTGGTACCGCCCCAGTCATCATCCAGAGGTCCTGATGCCTTCAAAAACTCATCTATGAAGCGCCTGCGGCGCTTGTCGGTCAAGCCGTTGTGGTTGCGCAGCTTGTTCTTTAGGTCGGCGAAGTGGCCGTCGATAGCATTGGTGGTATGAGGGATGCCCAGCTCAGGGTGGTCATACCAGATGAAGAGCCAAGGCAGATTGCGCTTCAAGCTCAAGTAGGCACTGCGTAAGCGGCGATGTGTGTAGCGCATGCGCCCAGTCGTGGCCTCCCGTGTGCGCTCCTCAAGGAAGGCCTGCCAACGCTCGTGCCACAGGTTGAGTCCTCCAATGAAACTCTCCTTGTCCGTCTTAGTCAACAGACGTACGTGCGCCAACAATTCTTGTGCTGCGGGGGAGTTTAGGCTTACGTGTGAGGTAGCGCGTGATGATGGCTACTTGATGGAACTGGCACATCTGGGTGGGCATTGGGGCACAGAGTTGTAGAAGCCCTCGGCGGCCATCGCATACTACAGCCTGTACCTCCACGCCATTGGCCCTCAACCAAGCAATGGCCTCTGCATAGAGTTGGTTGGTCTCATACCGCACATGTCGCCTGTACAGATTGCACCCACTAAGCGCATCACGCAGGACCAGAACCCCGCTATTTCGACCGAAATAGGTGGTGTCCATGAGCACCACAGCCTTGTTCGGCAGCAGCAGGTTGGACGCCCTGGCCTCAAGTTTATCCAACCAGCGCTGGATCGTACGAACGCTACACCCATACCTCACGCTTAGCTGCGCATAGGTCTGCTTGCCGTACTGATAGGCCTCCCAAACTTCTCGTATCGGCGGCTTGTCGCGCCCCCGAAACAACCTGTTGCACGACCTGCAACGCCACCGTTGCCTGCCCCCTACAACCCCATATTTGTGGATAAGTCCGCCACCACAGCGAGGGCAGATTCTTTGCTCAATTTAGCCATCGCCGCCAAACCTACGCCCAGTAAGGCTTGCAGGAAATCGGACCATCCCTTTTGTCCATTAACCCTTCATTCACGGTCGAAAAGGAACAAGGACGGAGGTCTAATACCAGCCGCAGATGAACGCAGATATACCCAGATGTCTCATAGGCACGTCGGTCGTTCAACCGATCCGGAGCCTGGCGTTCATGTGCGCGCGAAAGTAGACGGGCATGCCTTCCGCGCTCCTCCGCATTTCTCCCGCTCTGCGGGACAGGACCTGCGTTCAACTGCGGCAAAAACTGGTTTACCGCGCACCGCGGCCTACTCCGGTTCCACCAGCAACTCGTCCACGAACAGCCAACTGGGTGCTCCGGCGCCGGGGTGCCAATCAGGGCAGGGACCAGCGCTGCGCACCACGATGTTCACGTAGCGGGCACGACGGCCCAGGAACGGGGTCCACAGCTCCATGGTCATGGCGCCCTCCGCATCCCGACCCACCGTGCAGGGCACAATGGTGCTGCTCCAGTTGCGACCGTTGGTGCTGGTCAAGAACTCCACTTCCTGCGGATACCAGATCCAGCTGCGGGTATCCTGCAACACACCGATGCCCAGGCGTTCGATGCGTTCCATACGGCCCAGGTCCACCGAGGCCACGATGTCCTGTCCCTGGTAGCCCTGCCACTCTCCGCTGCGGTAGTCGCCCCCGCCGCGCAGGCCGTCGATCATGGCTTGGTCGCCGCCGCCGGCGTAGTGCGCGGCGTAGCTGCTCTCCAGCCGGATGGTCCTGGAGCCTCCGGTGCGCACGAAATCCGCAAGCACTTCAGGACCGTCAAGGCCTTGGGTGTCGCGGCAGCGTGCCCTGATGCGGGCCGTGCTGTCCAGGTAAATCGCCTCCTTTACGGGCACGAGCTCGGCCGGACCCATCCCCAAGGTCGCTACGGCGGTCCACGGCCCACTGGGGCAGGTAACGCTTACGGAGAGGGTGTCGCGGAAGGTGCGGCCCGCGGCCTGCACCAGCGGTGCTGGGATCCAGTCGCCCTCCGCTGCATCATCGGCGTGCGCTTGCAAGGGGATAGGGGGGCTACCGGGCACAGCACCCAGCTCGAAGCGCAGTTCGCCCCCTTGCACCAAGGCGGCGTGATCGAGGGTGAGGAACTCCTTCAAGGGCTCGCCGTTCCAGCGCACGTCCACCAAATGCTCCTTCGAACCACCCGTTGCGGCGCCCACGATACGTAGCTCGCGTTCCCCGGGCAGGGCCACCGTAAGCGTGTCGAACAAGGGGATGCCGAGGCTGTACGCGGGTTCGCCCGGGCAAGTGGGGTAGAAGCCCATCGCGCTCAGCACGTACCAGGCGCTCAGTTGCCCGCAATCGTCGTTGCCGGACAGCCCGTCGGAGGTGTCGTTGTACAGCTCCTGCATGATCCGGCGCACGTACACCCCGGTGTTCTCCGGCTTGGTGGAGCGGGTGTACAGGTAGGCGCTGGCATGGCTCGGCTCGTTGCCATGGGCATACTGCCCGACCAGGCCCGTGATGTCTGCTTGATCACGGCCCGTGGTGCTTGACCGGGCCGTGAACAGGGCATCCAGCCGGTCGGCAAGGCCCTGAGGCCCGCCCAGCAGTCCGGTCAAGCGGTCCGGGTCGTGGGGCACGAAGAGACTGTAGTGCCAGGCGTTGGATTCGGTGAAGTGGAAGTTCACCTCGTAGGGGTCGAAGGGTTCGATGAAGCCCCCGTTCCGCCGAGGGCGGAAGAAGCCGGTGGCCGGGTCGTAGAGGTTCTGCCAATTGCGGCTGCGCGTTGCGTAGCGCTCCGCGATCCCATCTTCGCCCAGCGCTGCGGCAAAGCGCGCGATGCAGGCATCGTCGTAGGCGTATTCCAAGGTCCGGCTCACACTTTCGGCCTCGTCCTCGCTGCTGATGTAACCCCGTTCCCGGTAGGCCTTCAGCCCGAAACGGTCCTGCTCCGCGCTGGACACCATGGCCGCAAGGGCCAGCTGCGCATCGAAATCCCGGATGCCTTTTGCATAGGCATCGGCGATCACGCTCACGCTGTGGTGTCCGATCATGCAATCGGTCTCGTTGCCCCACAATTCCCACACGGGCAAGCGGTCGCTCTGTTGGTAGTGCAAGAGCATGGTCCTGATCCAGTCGGCGGTGCGTTCCGGTTCCAGTATGGTCATCAAGGGGTGCAGCCCCCGGAAGGTGTCCCACAGGCTGAACACCGTATACACCGCGTGGTCCGCGTGGTGTACGGCGCCGTCCATGCCACGGTAACGCCCGTCCACATCGCTGAAGAGACCGGGCGCGATCATCGTATGGTACAGGGCGGTGTAGAAGGTACGCAGCTCCTGCAGCGTGCCCCCTTTCGCCCGGATGCGGCCCAGTGCGGTGTTCCAGCGCTGCTCGGCGTCCGCCTTCAACCGATCGAAGTCCTGCCCGGCCGCTTCGGCCTCCAGGTTGGCGCGGGCACCCTCGATGCTCACGGCCGAGATGCCGACCCGCACGATCAAG
>JBIIYD010000289.1:0-3452 GCA_044347005.1 Flavobacteriales bacterium
GCTTGATCTGGATCTTGCGTCCGTGCACTTTCTCCTTGAGGGACTCCGGGAGGAAAGCCCAGACGGCGACCATGTTGAACACGCACATGATCGCTGCCACATAGCCCACCCATTCCACGCCCAGCCGGTCGAACACGAAGCTACCGAGCGGAGGTCCGAAGATGAAGCCCAGGCCGAACGCGGCGCCGATGAGCCCGAGCGCCTTGGCCCGTCCTTCCGGCGGGGTGATGTCGGTGATGTAAGCCTGTGCCGCAGTGATGTTGCCGGAACCCACACCTGTGAGCATGCGACTGACGATGAGCACCACGAGCGTGGTGGCCTGCGCGAACATAACATAGCTCACGGCCGAGATCCCCAGCGCGATCAAGATCACCGGCCGGCGTCCGAAGCGGTCGCTGAGCGTGCCCCAGAACGGCGTGAAGATGAACATCATGAGGGAGAACAGCGCGCCGGTATCCCCCACGAGCGACTCGCTGGCGTTCAGCTCCCGCGCATAGATGGGCACCACCGGCACGAAGATGCCGAAGCCCATCAGATCGATGAAGATGGTGATGAAGAGGATGAGGAGGCGGCGGTCCATCGGATGCTTCTGAAAAGGGCGCGAAGGTAGACCGTAGGCAGTGGTACCGTAGCAGGTGTGGGACGAAGCGATCTACGCCACCTCGGCAGGGGCGATGGCGGTCTTGCGCACATACGGCCGGATGATCAAGCGGATGGTATTCTTCCAACTGAGGTACTTCCAGGCCCAATTCACCAGCACCATGATCCGGTTGCGGAAGCTCACGAGCTGGATCACATGCACGAACATCCACAGGAGCCATGCGAAGGTGCCCCCGAAGCTGCGTTCGCCGATATCGACCACGGCCTTCCGACGGCCGATCACGGCCATGCTGCCCTTGTTCCTATATGTGAAGGGCTGCGGTGCTTCGCCACGCTCGACCCGCAGTAGGTTCTTCACCAGAAGTCTTCCCTGTTGAATGGCCACGGTCGCCACCTGCGGGTGCCCCATCGGCCATGCCGGCGATTCCTCCATGAGGGCCACATCGCCCAGCACATATACCCCGGGATAGCCTTCGATCGCGTTCGTACGGTCGACCCGGAATCGGTTGGCGCGTTCGTTCACGGCGGCTTCGAGGCCGGGGATCAATGCGCCTTTGACCCCTGCGGCCCAGATCACGGTGTTGGTCTCGAGGATGCTGCCATCGCTCAGGGTGATGCGGTCCGCATCGCCTCCGGTGACCCGTATCCCGAGGTTCACCTCCACGCCCAGTTCCTTCAGGTAGCGCAAGGCATTGTCGCTCGATCTCTCGCTGAAGTTCTTGAGCACACGGTCGTTGCTGTCGATGAGCACGATGCGCATCAGGGCACTGTCCATCTCGCGGTATTCGCGCTTGAGCACCGTGCGGCGGATCTCGGCCAGGGAGCCCGCCAGTTCAACACCGGTGGGGCCTGCGCCCACGATCACGAAGTTGAGGCAGCGTCGCATGTCGTGTTCATCGCGCAGCACGATGGCCCGTTCGAATTCCTGCAGGAAATCGCTGCGGATGTCGAGCGCCTGGTTGATGCTCTTGAGTTGCATGGCCAACTCGGCCATCTGCGTGTTCCCGAAGAAGTTGGTGGTGCTGCCCAGTGCCAGGATGAGGATGTCGTAATCGAAGCTGCCCACGTTGGTGCACACCTGCTTGTGCTCCGGCTCGATACCCTCCACTTCCGCCATGCGGAAGGCCACGTTGGGCATGGGTCCGATGGTGCGCCGAAAGGGATGCGCGATGCTGTCGGCACCCAGGCTGGCGGTGGCCACCTGGTAGAGCAACGGTTGGAAGCAGTGATGGTTCTGCTTGTCCAGCAGCATCACCTTGAAGGGTTTGCCGGCCAGCCCCTGCACCACCTCCAGCCCGGCGAAACCACCACCCACGACCACGACCTTGGGGTGCTTGAGACCGTCGTAGTACTGTTTTGCTGCGCTATGCATGATGATCGCTATGTTGACGTCGGAGGCGGAACAAAGTTCCGGATCTTTGCCCGCCTTGGAACGCGCCGAAACCATTTGATGGCACAAGCACCATGTACGAACGCGACACCATAGCCGCCATCGCCTCGCCTCCCGGCACCGGGGCCATCGCCCTGCTGCGCTTGAGCGGGCCGAAAGCCCTGGATGTTGCGGCGTGTATCGCGCCCACCCTGCCGCTCGTGCCCATGGCCCGCAAGGCGTACTTCGGCCCGTTGGTGGACCAGTCCGGCCAGGTGGACGAGGGCCTGATCACCGTGTTCCGCGCGCCTGCTTCGTTCACCGGAGAGGACGTGGTGGAGTTCGGCACCCATGGCAGCCCGTACATCCAGCAACGGCTGCTGGAAGCCCTGCTGAAGGCCGGTGCACGCTTGGCGCAGCCGGGCGAATTCACCATGCGGGCCTTCCTGAACCGCAAGATGGACCTGAGCCAGGCCGAGGCGGTGGCCGACCTGATCGCGAGCCGGAGCCAGGCCCAGCACACCCTGGCGCTGCAACAACTGCGCGGCGGTTTCGGAATGCGGATCGAAGGCCTGCGCCAGCAGCTCATCGACTTCTCCGCGTTGATCGAGCTCGAACTGGACTTCAGTGAAGAGGACGTGCATTTCGCCCAACGGGTGGAATTGACGGCATTGCTGGACAGCCTGGTCGACCTCTGCACCGGCCTCATCGACAGCTTCCGCTACGGCAACGCCATCAAGGAGGGCATCCCGGTTGCGATCCTCGGAGCGCCCAACAGCGGTAAGAGCACCTTGTTGAACACCCTGCTCCAAGAAGACCGCGCCATCGTAAGCGACATACCGGGCACCACGCGCGATACGGTGGAAGAGACGATCACCATTGGTGGTATCCTCTTCCGCTTCATCGACACGGCAGGCATCCGCAGGACCACCGATACCGTGGAGAAGCTGGGCATCGAACGCAGTTACAAGAAGGCTTCCGAGGCCAGTCTCGTGGTCCTATTGGGCGATGGTGCCGTGGTTTCCGAAGGAGCCCTGCGCACCGAAGCCGCCATGCTGCGCAAGAAGATCGGCGACGGACCTGTGATCCTTCCGGTGCTGAACAAGATGGATGTGCCGGGTACAAGACCCCCTCGCGACATCATCACCATTTCGGCACGCAAGGGCAGCGGACTCGACGTGCTGAAAAAACTATTCGTGGACCATGTGCAGGGACTGCGCAACGGGCCGGGCGACATCGTGGTGACCAACACCCGACATGTGGAGGCACTCACCAAAGCACGCACGGCTCTCATGGAAGCCCAGAAAGCAATCGATCAGGGCATCAGTGGCGAGTTGCTGGCCATCGACCTTCGCCGCGCCCAGCATCACCTGGGCGAGATCACCGGGCGAATCACTACGGATGATCTGCTTGGTAGCATTTTTGGGAGGTTCTGTATCGGAAAGTGAGGCATTGCGGAGAAAGAGCTTGGCGGTAGGCTGGG
>JBIIYD010000026.1:0-18680 GCA_044347005.1 Flavobacteriales bacterium
ATCACAGGGCAACGACATGTTCTACGCTCGCCCATACCCGACCATGCACACAAAATCATGGCTTCGCTTGGGGTGTCATACTAATGGCACAAGTCAGGACTTATGGAAATGGCTCGTTATCGTCCCTTTCGGTCGTCGAAATTTGAGCATTGGTCCATCGATCCGCGGAACGGTCTTGTATCATCCGATACTTACCAGGCCCATATGGTTTGATATGTGTCGATAGGTAGGCGACACGACAAGAAAAGGGCCGCACCTCAACTGAAGTGCGGCCCTTTACAGGTCCATCCTGTTCGGACGCCTACTTGGTCAGTGTCACATGGCCCAACAACTCGCGCTTGGTGGATGATTCCGGGATCCCGTAGGATATTCGGTACACGTAGACCCCGTTCGGAAGGATCTCGCCACTGTTACCGAAACTGCCCGACCATGGCTTGGTGAAATCGGTCGTTTCGTACACGACCTGCCCCCAACGGTCGAAGATGATCATCGAGAATTCGCGCAGTCCCGACATGCTCGTGCTCATGTAGAACACATCGTTCACGCCATCCCCGTTCGGTGTGAACGCATTGGGAACATAGACGAACAGGACATCATCGATGACCACATCGTAACACACCGTATCCGAACAGTCGTTGCTGTTGAATGCGATCAGGCACACTTCGTACACCCCCGGTTCCCGGTCCGAAAAGCGGTAGGAGGCATCCGTGTCGGTAGTGGTCGCCACCCCTGCGATGTCCCACAGATATCGGTTGGCCCCGGTGGAGTTGTTGAAGAAGATGATCGAAGGGTTGTTGACGTTGGCAGGATTCGGGGTCCACGTGAAATCCGCTACGACCGGTTGGAGACCTGTTACTTCCGAAGTACCTGTTCCGATACATCCTGCGGCATCCCTGATCCGAAGCGGATAAACTCCGACGCATAGGTCCACTGATGCGTTCGTGGACGACCATGTGGCACCATCGTCGAAACTATACTCCACCGCTTCGCTGTCCACAATGGTCACGCTTCCATCACAATCGCCGAAACAGGTTTCTGAGACCACATTGATGGCATCGATCTCCAACAACGGTGGTTGGGCGATCGAAAAACTCGCGCTTGCTGTGCAGCCCTCCTGGTCGGTTACGGTCAGTGAATAATTACCGGCACAGAGATCGGCGAGGGACGTGATGCCTGTACCGACCGTGCCAATGGACCAGGTGTAGTCCAATATACCGGGTGTGCCACCAACAACGGTGGCGTTGGCCGTGCCATCGCAATAGGTGAAGCACACTGCATCGGTTGTTTCCATCGTGATCACGATCGGGTCGGTCACTGTCATGAGCACACTGTCCATGGTGAAGCAGAAGGCCCCATCGTTCTCGGTCCAATAGAACCAATGCGCTCCGCCAGTGCCAGGAGGCATGGTAACAGTGGTCTGTGGTGAGGATGCGTTGGCGAACACGGCTCCAATTGGACCGCTCCATTGACCAGCTCCGCTATTCGCCGCAACGGCGTTGAGGGCAATGGTCAGGGTACACGAGAATGCTGGATCTCCCGCTTCGGCCTCACCGCAGCACGCAGGGTCGTCCGCGGGTATGATGGTGATCTCCAGTTCGGAGGTCGCAATGCAGCCTGCTGCACTGGTAACGGTGTACGTGTATGTGCCGGAACTTCCCGTCAAAGGCGCGAACGCGTTGGGTACGACCGTGCCTGTGGCATTGGTCCAGATACCGCCCGTTTGCGGTGTCCCGTTCAGGGAATCGGTAAGCAGGAAATCCGGTGCGCTCGCACAGATCGTGATGGCATTGTCCAAACCGGCATCGATGGAAGGGTCGGGACTTACCAGCACACTATCGACCACGGCACATTCTGGCTTACCGACCGGGTAGGCGGTCAAGTAGTACCAGGTCGGAGAGGAAGTATAGACCGGGGTCGTCAGGCTGTTCGGGTTGGTCAGACCAGTGCTGGGGGACCAAACATATTGGGTCGGGCTCGTGGCTCCATTGCAGGTGGCGATCCCGGAAAATAGTTGACCACCGGAAGGGCCGTTCCCGGACTGGAATACTATCCCGCCTTGGTCGTTCTGAAGGTTGAACGAATTCTGCCCGTTGTTGGAGCCCGTGGTGTAGCTGATGACGATCGTGGCGCCGGGTGTGATCGGTATCGTGAAAGTGGCCAATCCACCAGCATTCAGGGTATAGTTGTTCGACACGCCGTTGACCACCACGGTCACCGATGCCGTTGAACCGAACAACCCACCAGCCCAACCATTGCTGGCGTTATCGAAGAGCGACAGGGTATACGTGCAATTGGGAGGGGCAGCGTTCGCTACCAGCTGACCTGCCATGGGCAGCGGGTCGTTGCACAGAACGATGTTCGGGCCAGCGTCGATCACGATCTGCGGCGCAATGGTCACCGTGATCGTGGTGTCGTAGGTGCAACCGAAGTTGTCCGTAACACTGAAGGTATAGTCGTAGGATCCAGGACCGGTCGGTGTGGCCGTGGCGCTGAGCGGGTTTCCCGGGTCCGTTGTCATGAACGGGCCTGACCAGAAAGCCGAATCCAGGGTGCTCGTACCCATGTCGGGCGTAAACTCCGTGATATCCGGATATAGGCTCGGGTCGAAGTTCAGCGACCAATCGCAGAGCCACCCATCGTCCGCTGCCCAAAGGTCCACCACCGTGAATGTCCAAGTGCCGTTCAGGGGGCAGCCCAGAAAGCCGTTCATCGAATTCAGGCTTTCATACGTCCCGGCCGGCAGCGTAGCGCCTCCGGCATTGTCCTCCCAAGGACCGTTCGTTGCAGTGGGGCTCCAGCAGTATTCCCAACAGGTACCCAAGGCAGTTCCGTTTCCAGGTTGCCCTAGATCGGTCCCGCCTCCATTCTGTTGATGGAAGGTTACGGATTGCCCATTTGGACAGGCCAGCGAGATGACCAGGTCACCGATGAACGTGTGTTCCATACTGGCACAAACACTGAGCAGGTCATTGGTATTCAGCAAGGTTTGCCCTGGAGAGAATTGCGTGAAAACGATCTCGCTGGAAAAGGGAACGCCTTGGTTGTCCGGCAACTGCACCGGTGGGCCGAAGTTGTTGACAGGCTGTCCGGTCCAAGTGGTCGGTGTTACCACCGCATCGAGGTCCACGGTAGCTCCCAAACAGGTTTCCGTACTTTGGATCGTGCCCGTGAACGTAGGGGTGGTGCTTACCAGGACCTGTAGATCGACAAGGTTGGAGTTCACGCAGTTGTTGTTGTCGATCAGGTCGAGTTGCACGACGTATTCGCCGGGTTCGGAGAACGAATGCGACGCATTCGGACCCGAAGCGGTGGTGCCATCAGCGAAATCCCAGGTGTACTGGGTCAACGCATAACCAGGAGCGGCAAAGGATCCCGAACCGTCGAACTGGACCACTTCGCCCACACAGACCAATGCAGGCACGGCTTCGCTCATGCTCGCCACGGCTGTAGGTCGCTCGCAGGGGCTATAGCACGTAATGGCTGCCGCGAAGACCCCGGTGCCGGTATTGTTCGAGGTGAACTGCACCGTGAGGCATCCTGTTGAATTGGTGGAGCTGGCACCGATGATCTGGCCTTGCAACTGGGTCCCGGTGTATGTCCCAAGCAGTGGTGCCGAGGTATTATCCCCGTCGTAGATGCGGATCCTGTCGGTCGGGTTGGTGCCGGCTGTACTGAGGTTCGCGGTTATCCATTGCAGCGAGATCGACTCGCCAGGAATGTCCGGGCAGACCACTGCGGTCTGGTTCTCGTTGTTCCCGTATCCGCTCGCTCCTTGCCCGCCGCTGTCCAGAAGGGCTCCTGAACATGCGTTAATTGCGCCGTCGGTGATCGAATAGGATACCTGGGCAGAACTATTAAGCGCTATACCCAGCGTTAAGAAGAATGGGGCTAACGATCTGGCTGTTGTCATCATTCTCAGGTGTGCGGTCGAACAGGAACCGAGCTATGGGTGATAGTGGGCAAAGGGACTGACGATCGCCCACCACGCTGATGTGGTTCGACCACGATAAGTTGCCCAAGCATGCTTCAAAAATACGAACTACTTTCCCTTGATCCATAGTGATGTTACATCCGGATCACTTAAGCACTGAGGAACTTTTAGCAGGTTGTAACGGTTCCTTCGACACTCCTCGATCGATTATGAGCCATCACGCATAGCATCCACGCCAACGGTCCCGGTGAAGGGGATGTTCTTCGAGGTACCGGAAAAACAAAACGCACGGTTCGAGCCGATCGAACCGTGCGTTTTCAATGGCTTATGCCCTACCGCATCAAGCGGACCTGGCCGTTGTACGTGCCACCAAAGCTCTCGCCGTCCTTCATTTCCACCATCCAGACGTAGTCTCCTTGGGTGCATGCTTCGCCTTTGTTGCCTATCCGGCCATTCCAAGGGCGCTGCACATCGGATGTTTCATAGAGCAGTTGTCCGGTCCGCTGGTCGAACACCGAGAACTGGAACTTGGCTCCCAGATTCTTGAGGGCTTCCGGTATGAAGGTGTCCTCGACACCATCGCTGTTCGGCGAGAAGGTCTTGGCTGCATGCAGGTCGTAATCGTTTTCGATCCGTACCGTGCGTTCGGTCCGGTCCAGGCAGCCGTTGCTGTTGGTGACCGTCAGGATGACCTGGTAGTTTCCTTTTTGCTTATACACGTGGTCGGGATGCACGGCTTCGGAGGTGCTTCCGTCGCCAAAATCCCAAGAGTAGGACTTGCCGCCGATGCTCCTGTTCTCGAAATGGACCGAGGGTACCGTATTCGGAAAGTCGCGCTTCAGGTGCGAGAATGCGGCTTCCGGCGATTCGTGGATGACGATCCGGTCCGAGACGGGTTCGTGCTGGATGTTCCCACCTCCAAGAGCGGAATGGGACAGCATGACCTCATAGGTTCCCGCTTTGGAGAAGGTGTGGCTCGGCTTGGCTTTGTTGGAAAAACTACCGTCCCCGAAGTTCCACAAATGGATCCCATCCTCCGATGCGTTCTCCAAGGCGAAATCGATGCTCGTACCGGGACAACCTTCCGTAGGGCTGACACGGATGAGGCGTTCGGTGCTCGACCCGGGGGGCGTCGGTGTTGCCACCGGACCGGGCGTTGCTCCCCCGCCAACGGAACGTGCAACAGCAGCGCGTTGGTTGTTTCCAGGGTCATCCGAGGATGCCGCAGATCCCTTCGTTATCGACGCGGTCGGCAAGTCGTCGTTCGAGGCGCCGGATGCCCCCCCCGTTGCTTCGGCCACCGCATCGCCGCTGGTCGGGAAGACCGCGTACTCTTCATTCTCCGCAACATCGCTGGTGATGCCCGTGGAAGAAAGCTGGACCGCTTCTTCGCTGAAGAGCAGGTGCATGGTGGTGGCCACCGCCATGGAGCCGCCGAGCAAGAGGGCATATAGCCCGGCTGAAGCATGCCAGGACGGGCCTTTCCGGCTATCCAACACGCGGTCCAACTGGGCCCAGTCAGCCGAGTTGTACGGAACCTCGTAATGGTCCAGCGCCTGCTTCAGGGAATTTTCAAAAGGATCGGCCGATCTCATGGCTTCTTCGATCGTGTTAGTGGATCTTACGCTCCGTTCTAAGCAGTTTCTTCAAATTTTGTTTCGCTTTCGCGAAATTGCTCTTCGAGGTACCGATGTTGATCCCGAGCAGTTCGGCGATCTCCTTGTGGGTAAGCTCTTCGAACACGTACAGGTTGAACACCGTGCGGTAGGCAGGTGTCAGCTTTTGCATGGCATTGATGATATCGGCCGGCCTCAGGTCCAACTCCTCGTCATCGGTTTCGTCCGCCAGGGTATCCTCGGCGTCGTGGTCCATGAAGTCCTCTATGCTCCTGTCTTCACCAAGAAGAAGGTAGGAATTCTTCGTCCTGCGGAAGTGGTCGATGGCGGTGTTCACCATGATACGGCGGATCCAGCCTTCGAAGGAGCCTGCCTGGTTGAACTTCTCCATGCTGTTGAACACCTTGATGAATCCGTCCTGAAGGATGTCCTTCGCTTGGTCGGTATTCTTGGTGTACCTCAGGCACACGGCCATCATCTTACCGTAGAACAACTCGTACACCCGCTGTTGAGCGCGTCGTTCACCCCGCATACAGCCAGCGATCACAGCAACATGCTGTGGTTCCGGCGCACCGGTGGAATTCCACATCACGGTAAGGCGAACGCCCTGCTCGGATGCTTTCGTTGACGCCACTGGTTCGGCCATTGCTGCGGACAAGGTAGCCATGTTCTTCGAGAAGACGCAAGCTTGCTGGAAAGGATGCCTCTGCGTTGTTCCAGGGGAGCCGCCTTCCACCGGATCCCGGTATTTTCTCGACGCTGCCCCGATGCATTAGCTTTGCGGCCCGCCCAAGGGCACGTTCGTTCATTACAACCAAATCAACCGAAACGCCGATATGAAAGTCACCGTGGTAGGAGCAGGCAACGTAGGCGCCACCTGTGCCGACGCCGTAGCCCGCTGGGAGCTCGCAAATGAAGTGGTGTTGCTCGACATCAAGGAAGGATTCGCCGAAGGCAAGGCCCTCGACATCTGGCAGACCTCCCCGATCAATCTGTTCGATTCGCGCATCACCGGTTCGACCAACGACTATTCGAAGACCGCGGGCAGCGATGTGGTGGTGATCACCAGCGGATTGCCGAGGAAGCCCGGTATGAGCCGTGACGACCTCATTGCCACGAACGCCGCCATCGTGAAGAGCGTTACCGAGAACGTGGTGAAGCATTCGCCGGACGCCATCATCATCGTGGTGAGCAATCCGCTCGATGTGATGACCTACTGCTCGTACATCAACGCCAACCTCCCCAGCCAACGCGTCTTCGGTATGGCAGGGATCCTGGATACGGCACGCTACCGCGCGTTCCTTGCCGAAGCGCTGAACGTGAGCCCGAAGGACATCCAGGCAGTGCTCATGGGCGGTCATGGCGATACCATGGTGCCTTTGCCACGCTACACCACCGTAGGCGGTATCCCTGTCACCGAGCTCATCGGTGCGGAACAATTGGATGCCATCGTGGAGCGCACCAAGAAAGGGGGCGGCGAGATCGTGAACCTTTTGGGTACCAGTGCCTGGTATGCCCCTGGGACGGCAGCTGCCCAGATGGTGGAGGCCATCGTTCGCGACCAGAAGCGCGTTTTCCCTTGCTGCGTCATGCTGAACGGCGAATACGGGCTCAATGGCATCTACATGGGTGCTCCGGTGATCCTGGGCCGCAAAGGCGTGGAGCGCATCATCGAGCTGAAGCTGAACGCTGAAGAGATGGAGTTGGTGAACGCCAGTGCGAAGGCCGTAAAGGAGGTCATGGACGTCCTGGACAACATGAACAAGGTGACCGCCTGATCATCGGACCGGTCGTTTTCCGCATCGAAAAAGGCGCCGGTCAGGGCGCCTTTTTCGCGTTCGTTCCGGAACGTTCCGGTCATCTTCCGTTATGCACCACCACGATGCGATGGGCCTGCCCGGTGGAACTACCTTCCAGCCTGATCAAGTACACCCCTTGGGGCAGTGCGGTCACTGACACGTTCGTACGTTCATTGGTGGCACGCTCGCGCAGCACTTCCTGGCCAATGCTGTTGCGCATGACCCAATAGCTCCCGGGAGCGGGTACCCCGTTCTGGACCAGGGTCACGATCCCATCGGCCGGATTGGGGAACACGCGGAGGTCCACATTGAGATGGTCATCGCTGTTCCCAACACCGGATACCAGATCGCTGCGCCAGAAGGAGAGGCCTCCCCGGTAATTGCCGAGCACCAGGTCCAGTTTACCGTCACCGGTGAAATCGTAGAGGCAAGGCCCGGTGCGCATGCCCTCTTTCAGATCCAGAAAAGTGCTGTCGATCAAGGTCCAAGTTCCGTCCAGGTTACCCTCCAGGCCACCGTAATGATGCAACCAACCCGATTCCGATCCCAGGAGGATCTCTCGATCGCCGGACGGGTTAGTGAACAGGAATGGTACCGAGTGGCCGGTGACGTTCCACCACTCCGAGACGTTCACCCCTCCAAGGGCCTCGGTGACAAGGGTCCATTGGGCGGACACCGGAGTCCCCGTATTCCGGTAGTGGTTAAGGTTGCCATTGCGTTCGCCGATCACCAGGTCCAGGAGATCATCCCCGTCCAGGTCGATCAGCTGGGGTGTTGCATACTGGCCCACATCCAAGGGCTCTCCCGTGGCATCGGTGATGTTCGGCGTGATCAACTGGAACTGGGCTATGGGGCCCGTGGCGGTATTGCGGTAATAGTGGAGCCCGCCCTGCAGGTCGCCCACGAGCATATCGTCATCCCCGTCGCCGTCCAGATCGCCGAAAGCAGGATACATGGCCTGGCCGATCCCGGAAGTGGATAGCTGCGCGTAATCGTCCGTTACGAACTGAAAGGCCGGCGCGGTGCTGGTCCCCGTGTTCCTCAGCAGGGCCAGTTTGCCGATGTAAGGTCCACTGGGTTGGAAGTACCCCGAATTGGCCACGACCAGGTCCATCAACCCGTCACCATCGTGGTCGAAGGGGACGGGGTAGGCGCCTTCACCAAGGTCCAGCATGCGGTCCTGGAAAAGGTCCTGCTGTTGCAGGGCAAAGACAGGCGTTGCATCGGTCCCTTCGTTCCGGTAGAACCACATACTAGTAGCATTCTGTGACAGGGACTGTGCGTTAGGGCTTACCAGCAGGTCTCGCAGGCCATCGTTGTCCAGGTCCAAGTGGAACGCTGCCGGGAAAAGCGCGAGGTCCACCGGTACATCATAATTGGGGAACAGCGTATCGGCCGCTGTGATGATACCATCGCTCACGCTTCCGCCATTGGACAATGCCACGATGTTGTTGAACCCCACGTCCCCAAGGAGCATGTCCATGACGCTATCGCCGTTGAGGTCGAGCAAGGTGACCGTGCTGCCCGCGTGTGCCCTGGTGCCGTCCTCTGCGTTCACCTGGTCGCCATCAGGACCGATCTCGGGGTTCGGTGAGTTTGGTGAGCAGGGTACGTTCAGGTTGACCGAGTTGGTGCTGAAACTCTCTGAGAAATACCCCCAGCAACGGTTGCGTCGCTCGAATTTCAAGCTGTCGCAGGTACCGTAGAGTTCCATGCTCAGGTTCTTGTGGTACTCCACATACGTTCCCAGGATCCCGAACGCGATGATGTCCAAGTCCCCGTCGCCGTCCACATCGGCGATGCCGGGCAGGTCCACCTCGGCGGTCCAGAGGTTCGTATTCAAAGGAGCGCCTGCGCTGGTCATATAATTGGACTGCATTTGACCGGTGAGCAGTTCGAACGCCGGTTCCCCGGGCTGTCCCACGTTCCGGTATACCGCGAATCCCGCACTGGAATAGGAGAAGATGTCCTCCCGGCCATCCCGGTCGTAGTCCTTGAGCAAGGCCCAGCTGTGCAACTCCTTGAACGGCCAGACGTTCTCGTACTCCTTGGTGGGAGCATAAGCCGCTGTTCCCGAACCACCCGTGTTGAGCAATGTGATCACCGCGTTTCCGGAGCGATCGAACAGGAAGAGGTCCTTCAAGCCGTCACCGTTCAGGTCTATCTCACTGGCTTGGACCGAGTTCAATCCACCGACCCAGGCCAGGTCGAGGTTCTGCCCATTGCGCTGCACCGGTATGTCGAACGCCGGGTACAACTCCCATTGGCCTCGGGTCCCGATCACTGTGCAAAGGGCTGCTGTACAGGCGAACAGCCTGACGGTTCGGCTGAGCGCGAGGGTCGTACGTTGGTGCATGGGAATGCAGGTGGAGGAGGATTTACTCCCGTATAGGACAAAGATAGGCCCGGAGTGTTCCGGAGGGGCGGCAGAATGTCGCCGGACCGCACTGTAAGGGGCGTCGCGCGAGGGTCGACGAACAAAGCTATATTTGCCGCCTCTTTTAAGAAAACCCATCGGTCATGCAGAACAGAGGCGCGCTTTGGATCTTTACCATTCTCCTAGCGCTGGCGTGCGTTTACCAGTTGTCCTTCTCGTTCTTCACCGGCCGTTTGGAAACGAAGGCCAGGGCCGAAGCCGAACTCAAGGCTGATTCGCTGATACAGGCTTCCGGCGATGTTGCCATGGACCGCGAGGCGGTGCTGTTGGAATTCGAGAACAGCATCCTGCGCTCGTGGAGCGAGGAGGAAGTCTATCCGGTGTTGGGCTACACCTATCGCGAAGCCAAGGAGAAGGAGATCAACCTGGGCCTCGACCTCAAGGGCGGCATGGCCGTTACCCTCGAAGTGAGCATCCCTGAGCTGGTCGTGAACTTGAGCGAGAACAATGAGGATCCCGCCTTCCAGCAAGCCATTGCCAGTGCAAGGGAACGTATGAAGAGCAGTGATGCCGATTTCATTACCCTGTTCGGTGAAGAATTCGCGAAGATCCCCGGGCATGGCTCGCTTTCCGCCATCTTCTACTCGCCCGATCGCAAGGACATGTTCGACCGGGAGGGCACCGACAACGATTATTTGGACGCTTTGCGCCGCGAGGCTGAAGCAGCCCTCAACAACACCGAAAAGATCCTGCGCACCCGTATCGACAAGTTCGGTGTGGCGCAGCCTAGCATCCAGAAGCAGCAGTTCAGCGGTCGTATCCAGATCGAACTGCCCGGTGTAAAGGACAAGGACCGTGTTCGCAAGGTGCTGCAGAGCACTGCCAACCTGGAATTCTGGGAGACCTATGAGAACAGCGAGATCGGTCCGATCCTGGACCAGGCGAATATGCCCTTGAGCGCTTTGATGTACCCTGAGCTGGCGACCGCAAAGGATACCACTGCGACCGCCGTTCCGGATACCACGGCGACCACGGATGCATCCGTGGAAGACACTTCCGCAACGGCTGCGGTCGATACGGCCTCGATGCTTGATACGGCCGCCACAGATACGGCCAGTGTGGATACGGTGCAAGCCGAGAAACGCGCACCGCTTTCCGTGAAGCTGCGTCCCATGTTCGACCCTCAGAGTGGCTGGTTACGCGGCCCAAGCGTTGGTCGTGCCGACCTGAAGGATACCGCAGCTGTGAATCGTATGCTGGCCATGGACGTGGTGCGCAAGGCACTGCCGGTGGACGTCAAACTGGCCTGGGGTGCCAAACCGGAAACGGTCGAATTCACCACCGGGGAAAGCGGACAGTTGCTGGACCTCTATGCCCTGCGGGTGCCCCGCGGTGGCAAACCCAAGCTGGACGGTAGTGCCATCGTGAACGCGGCCCAGGATTTCGACATGAAGGGCGCGGTGGAAGTGACCATGCAGATGAACGCCGAAGGCGCGCAGGTATGGAAGGTCATGACCGGCGATAACGTGGGCAAATCCGTTGCCATCGTGTTGGACAATTTGGTGTACAGCGCTCCGGTGGTGCAGTCCGAGATCGCCGGTGGCCGCTCCAGCATTTCGCTGGGCACGGGTGACCTGAACCGCCAGATCCAAGAGGCGGACGACTTGGCCAACATCCTGAAGGCCGGTGCACTTCCCGCTCCGGCACGCATCATCGACGAGACCGTTGTCGGGCCTTCCTTGGGTGGCGAGAACATCAAGTGGGGGATGATCTCCTTCGCCATCGCCCTGCTCCTGGTGATGCTCTACATGGTACTCTACTACGGCCAGGCAGGTTGGGTGGCCGACTTGGCCCTGATGGTGAACCTCTTTGTGCTCATCGGCACGCTGGCATCGTTACAAGCGGCCTTAACCCTGCCGGGTATCGCCGGTATCGTACTTACCATGGGTATGGCCGTGGATGCCAACGTGCTCATCTACGAAAGGATCCGGGAAGAACTGCGGGCCGGAAAGATGATGAAATCGGCTGTAGACCTTGGCTTCAAGGGAGCCAATTCCGCCATCATCGATTCGAACGTCACTACGCTCATGGTCGCGGTCATCCTCTACATCTTCGGCTCCGGTCCGGTGAAGGGTTTTGCCACCACCTTGGGTCTGGGTATCCTTACCTCGCTCTTCACGGCCCTGTTCCTCAGCCGCTTGATCATCACCAGCCGCTTGGAGAAGGGCAAGTCCTTCGCTGTGTGGGCCAACTGGAGCAAGGACATATTCGTGAACGCCAATTTCGCCTTCATGAGCAAGCGGAAGCTCTACTATGCGATCAGTGGTGCAATGGTCGCAGTGGGTATCGTTTCCATGGTCACCAACGGGTTCAACTGGGGTGTCGACTTCAGCGGTGGACGTACGTACGTGATCAAGTTCGAAGGCGACGTCAAGGTGGATGATGTTCGCAAAGCGTTGGAACCCCGTTTCGTAGCCGATAATGGTGTTCCCAGCACAGTGAATGTCAAGACCTATGGAGGTGCGCGACAATTGAAGCTCACCACGAACTACCTGGCCGACGAGACCGGAAATGAAGTGGATCAGCTTGTGGACGCCCGCCTGAACGAGGGATTGGTTTCGCTGAACAACAACTATGAGGTGCTGGAATCGAGAAAGGTGGACGCCTCGATCAGTGATGATATCAAGATATCCGCGATCACGGCGCTTACGCTGGCGTTGCTCTGTATCTTCCTATACATCGCGGTGCGTTTCCGTAACTGGCAGTATGGGTTGGGTGGCCTTATTTCATTGCTGCACGATGCCTTCGTGGTGTTAGGTCTTTATTCCCTGCTCTACAAGGTCATGCCCTTCTCCATGGAGATCGATGAAGCTTTCATTGCGGCCATCCTGACAGTGATCGGTTACTCGATCAACGATACCGTGGTGGTGTACGACCGGATACGCGAGTATATGACCGATCACAAGCGGGAATCCCACGAAGTGGTGGTGAACAAAGCGATCAATTCCACCCTGGGTCGGACCATGAACACCTCATTGACCACCTTGCTGGTGCTATTGGTCATCTTCATACTCGGCGGTGTGGCTATCAAGGGCTTCATATTCGCTTTGTTCACCGGCATCCTGGTAGGTACCTACTCCTCCGTGTTCATTGCCAGCGCGATCGTCGTGGATCTGTCAAAAGGCAACGAAAAGCGGGAAGGCCGCGCTTGATCCCAATGCTCACAGGAAAGCCCTGTCTCCTGCGCGACGGGAAGGCAGGGCTTTCTATTTTTGCCCCATGCTCCTTCCCCTTTTATTCGATGTCAGCGGAGGCGAGCTCATGGTCGTCCTATTGTTCGTGCTATTGTTCTTCGGTTCCAAAGGGATACCGGAGATAGCCCGTACCCTTGGCCGCACCATGCGTCAGGTGCGCGATGCCAGCAACGAGGTACAGCGCGAGATCCACCGCGGTGCCAATGATGTGCGCCGCACCATGGAGGACCAGCGTCGCACCTTCCTCGATCAAGATGCTGTTGCTCCGGGCCCTGCAGCAACGGAACCTCCCCCTGTGAAGCCGGAAAACGAAACCCAGCCCTGAGCGTATGGATATCCTGCTGACCCTGGGCGGTCTGGTCATATTGGTGGTCGGTGCGGAATTGATGATCCGCGGCGCCGTGGACCTGGCGTTGCGCGCGCGAATATCCCCGCTGGTGGTAGGCCTTACGGTGGTATCCATGGGAACATCGATGCCCGAGCTGCTCGTGAGCCTGATCGCGGCGATGAAAGGTAGCAGCGTCCTGGCCATCGGAAACGTGGTCGGCTCCAACATCGTCAACATCAGCTTCGTGCTCGGCGCATGCGTCTTGATCTATCCCATCGACGTGGACCGCGAGGCAAGGCGGATTCATTGGCCCGTAATGTTGCTGGTGAGCATCCTGTTTACCGCTCTCATTTGGGATGACCGGATCGCGCTTGGGGAAGGCGTCATGTTCGTTTCCCTGTTTTTGGTCTATGTGTCATGGATGGTATGGTCCTCCCGAAAGGAGACCGGGCAACCCGGTAGCAAGCCCGTTGAGGTCACCACTCCGCTCTGGCGATCGCTCGCATTTCTCACCGTGGGTATTGTCGGGCTGGCCCAGGGTGCCGATTGGTTCGTTCAAGGTGCGGCTTCATTGGCTCGCACCTTCGGCGTAAGTGAACATTTGATCGGAGTCACGATCGTTGCGGTCGGTACCTCGTTGCCCGAACTGGTCACCTCGCTCATGGCTGCGATCCGGAAGCAAAGCGACATCTCGCTCGGCAACCTCATCGGGAGCAATATTTTCAACATCCTGGGCATCATCGGCATTTCAGCAATTGTGCTGCCCATTCAAGTCGACCACCAGGGGTTTCTCCTGGACCTGGCAGCGATGCTGGTCGTGGCCTTGGTCCTTTATCCGCTGATGCGCCTCGGCAAGCAGTTGGGGCGTTGGCAGGGCTTTGTCCTGGTGGTCGCTTATGCGGTCTATTTGATCCTGGTCCTGCAACGCGGTTGATCCTTCCGATCCCCGATCGGTCCGCACCGTTGCCTCTTGCAGCGGTGTAGAACCCCGCATTTTACGTTTTTCCGGGAAGATGCTGTGTCGAGATAGGGGGGTGTGTTCAGAATTATGGATAAAATTCCGGGTGACACCCCGATCAGGAGGATACCTTTGTCCTCGAAAACCACAAAATATCATGTCCACCCCCCAATTGCGAGCAAAGGCCCTGGCGGATGTCCTTGGCCGTGTGCCCCGCTTCAGCGAACCCCCGGCCCAGCGCATCAGCGATTACTTCGGCATGAACGTTTTCGGTGAGGACGCCATGCGCATGTTCCTAACGGAGGAGGCCTACTTCGCCGTTAAGCAGGCCATCAACCACGGCAGTCGTATCGACCGCAAGTTGGCCGACCAGGTGGCCAGCGGCATGAAGGAGTGGGCCGCTACCAAGGGTGCGACGCACTACACGCACTGGTTCCAGCCGCTCACGGGGCTCAGCGCCGAGAAACACGACGCGTTCTTCGAGCCCATCGCCGGTGGTCGCAGCATCGAGCGTTTCGACGGCAGCATGCTCGTGCAACAGGAGCCCGATGCCAGCAGCTTCCCCAGTGGTGGTATCCGCAACACCTTCGAGGCCCGTGGCTACACGGCCTGGGACCCGAGCAGCCCGGCTTTCATGATCGGCCGCACCCTGTGCATTCCGACCATTTTCATCAGCTACACCGGCGAAGCGCTCGATTACAAGATGCCCCTGCTGCGGGCCATTCGCGCAGTTGACGATGCCGCTACCGCCGTTTGCCAGTACTTCGACAAGGACATCACCAAGGTCATTACCACCCTGGGCTGGGAGCAGGAGTACTTCCTCATCGACAAAGCCCTTTTCGTGGCCCGTCCGGACATCATGATGACCGGTCGTGCCCTCTTCGGCCACATCCCCGCCAAGGGACAGCAGCTGGAGGACCACTATTTCGGCAGCATTCCCGACCGTGCCCGTGCCTTTATGCGGGATTTCGAGACGGAGGCGTTGATGCTGGGGATCCCCGTCAAGACCCGTCACAACGAAGTGGCGCCCAACCAGTTCGAGTGTGCTCCGGTGTTCGAGGAAATGAACCTCGCGGTGGACCACAACGTGCTGTTGATGGACATCATGGAAAAGACCGCCCAGAAGCACGACTTCCGGGTGCTGTTGCACGAGAAGCCCTATGCTGGGGTGAACGGCAGCGGCAAGCACAACAACTGGAGCCTGGCCACCAACACCGGTCGTAACCTGCTGAAGCCGGCCAAGACCCCCAAGGAGAACCTGCTGTTCCTGACCTTCCTGGTCAATACCATCGCCGCCATCCACGCCAATGCGGACGTGTTGCGCGCCAGCATCGCCAGTGCCAGCAACGACCATCGCCTGGGGGCGAACGAAGCCCCGCCGGCCATCATCAGCGTGTTCATCGGCGAGCACTTGACCAAGCTGTTGGACGGACTGGAGAAGAACATCAAGGGGGCCATGAGCCCCGACCGCAAGACGGAGCTGAAGCTCGATATCGGGCGCATCCCACCGGTGCTATTGGACAACACGGACCGCAACCGCACGAGTCCCTTCGCGTTCACCGGCAACAAGTTCGAATTCCGTGCGGTGGGCAGCAGTGCCAATTGCGCAGGACCGATGACCGTACTCAATACCATTGTCGCGCACCAGCTGGTGCTGTTCAAGCGCGATGTGGATGTCCTGATCGACAAAGGGGTGAAGAAGGACGAGGCCATCCTCCGCACCATCCGGGACCTCATCGTACGCAGCAAGTCGATCCGCTTCGAAGGCAACGGCTACGGTGACGAGTGGGTGAAGGAAGCCGCCGCACGGGGCTTGAACAACATCATGGACACCCCGCGGGCGCTCGACGTTTGGGGGCGTAAAGAGACCAAGAAGCTCTTCAGCGACATGGGTGTGCTTAGCCCGGTGGAAATGGAAGCCCGCCACGAGATCGAGCTGCACAGCTACATGCTGAAGATCCAGATCGAAAGCCGCGTGGCCGGTGACCTGGCCCAGAACCATATCATTCCCACCGCGATCAGTTACCAGAACCGCTTGTTGGAGAACGTCCGTGGCCTTCGCGAGGTATTGACCGCCGAACAGGCGAAGAAGGCCAGCGGCACGCAGATCCAGCTCATCGTAGAGATCAGTGAGCGGGTCAGCGCCATCAAGACCTTGGTGGACGACATGATAGAAGCCCGCAAAAAGGCCAACACGATCGAGGATGCCCGCGAACGGGCCATCGCTTATTGCGACCGTGTTAAGCCATTCCTGGAAGAGATCCGCTACCAGACCGACAAGCTGGAGCTTGTGGTCGACGATGAACTTTGGCCGCTGCCGAAGATGCGTGAGCTGCTGTTCACCCGTTGAGCCGCAGTGCTGTAAGGGGTATTCCGTACCGGGACGAAGGGGCGCAAGTCCCTTCGTCCTTTTTTTCTCCCTCCTTTGTTCATTGTCGGATCTGCTTATCTTCGCCCGGCACCGACGAACGGACCACAATTTCCGCACCCTATGATCACTCGGAAGATACTGGCTACCCTTACCCTCAGTCTATTGTGCGTAGCTACGGCTTTTGCGCAGAGCAAATTGGAAGTTGAAGCCAACGACGCCTTCTCCAAGGGCTTCTACTTCAACGCCATCGAATTGTACAAGAAGGCGTACACCGTGGAGAAGAAAGCCAGTGTCAAGGCCGAGTTGATCTTCAAAGTGGCCGAGAGCTATCGCGCGCTGGGTGATATGCCCCAGGCCGAACAGTGGTACGAGCGTGCCAACAAGGCCCAGTACCCCGATCCGATCACGTACTACTACGTGGGCGAGAGCTTGAAGCGCCAGGGCAAGTACGCCGAAGCGATCACGGCCTACAACCGGTACAAGGAAAAGAAGCCTGGTGACATCCGTGCCGAACAGGCCATCGCGGCCTGCCAGATGGCCCAGAAGTGGAAGGACAGCCCCACCCGTTACAGCGTGGATCCAGAGGTGATGTTGAACACCCCGCAGATGGATTTTTCCCCGGCCTTCGCGGACAAGAAGAACGAGACCGTGGTCTATTCCAGCACCCGCCAGGCTGCGAGTGGTACCGAGACCGACATGATCACGGGTGAGAACTTCAGCGACCTCTTCACCAGCACCCGTGACCGCTTGGGCAAATGGAGCGAGCCTACCAAGCTGCCCATCACCATCAACACACCGGGTAACGAAGGCGCGCCCATCTTCAATGCCAAGCGCAGCGTCATGTATTTCACGCGCTGCCCCATGGAGAAGAAGAAGGTCTATGGCTGCGACATCTGGATGAGCAAGAAGGTAGGCGCCAACTACAGCGAGCCGGTGATGCTGCCCCTGAAGGCGAACGTGGAAAAGAACGACACGATCACCGTAGGTCATCCGGCCCTGTCCGCCAACGATGAAGTCCTCGTATTCGCCAGCAACGCCGGTGCCGGCCACAAGGGTGGTCGCGACCTGTACATGGTGAAGTTGAACAAGGACGGTATGCCTGTGGGCGCCCCGGTCAACCTTGGTCCCGAGATCAATACCCCCAAGGACGAGCTGTTCCCCTTCCTGCGTTTCGATGGCAGCCTGTACTTCTCGAGCACCGGCTACCCGGGCATGGGCAGCATGGACATGTACCGTGCGGAATCCACCGGCGAGAATAAGTGGGGTCAGGTGGAGAACCTGAAAGCGCCCTTGAACAGCGCTGCGGACGACTTTGCGATCGTGTTCGATGGCGAGGAGGACCGCGGGTTCTTCTCCAGCACCCGTCCGGGTGGCAAAGGCCAGGACGACATCTGGCGCTTCTACATGCCGAACCTTGAATATGCGTTGCAGGGAACGGTCTACGACAAGATGACCGGCCAGCCGCTTCCCGGAGCGAAGGTGAGCGTGGTGGGTACGAACGGCAGCAACTTCAGTGCGATCACCGACGACAACGGTGGCTTCGCATTCGTAGAGAAGTCCAAGACCGAGCGCTTCATCGTGGAGAACACCAGTTATAGCATCCTTGCCGAGAAGGAAGGCTACTTGGTCGTGAAGGACCAGATCACCACCGTGGGCCTCACGGAAAGCACCACCTTCGTGAAGGAGTATTTCTTGCAACCCGCGACCAAGGATATCGTCATCAAGCTTCCCGAAGTGCAGTACGACCTGGGTAAGTTCGATCTTCGTCCCGAGGGCAAGGACTCCTTGGAGACCCTGTACCAGACACTCATCGACAACCCGACGATCATCATCGAGCTTTCGGCCCACACCGATTCGCGTGATAGCGATGCCCGGAACTTGATCCTGTCCCAGAACCGCGCTCAAAGCTGCGTGAACTACCTGGTGACGAAGGGCATCGATCCGGTGCGCATGGTGCCCAAGGGATACGGTGAGACCAAGCTGCGTATCACGGATGCGCAGATCAAGGCGATGAAGACCAAGGAAGAGCAGGAAGCTGCGCACCAG
>JBIIYD010000144.1:0-7575 GCA_044347005.1 Flavobacteriales bacterium
ATCATAGAAGGCAATATGCATCATTAATGATTTTAAAAAGCATCATTGAATATGAATGAGGATGCCGCTATCATCCACATACCAAACTGGTCAATGCTTGAAGCGCACGAACAGCCGTCCGAAGTTGTCCCTGTCCTTGTCGATGCGGTGGTAGGTCTTCTTCACTTCGGGTAGTTGCAGGAAGCGTAGCACCTTCTTCTTCAACTGCCCGCTGCCCTTGCCGGGAATGATCTCCAGCATATCGATCCGCCGGTCGATACAGAACTCCATGGCGTCCCGCAAGGCATCGTCGATCTGCGTGCCTTTGTTATAGATGTCGTGGAGGTCGAGTTTGTGTTTGCTCATGGGTTACGTCTATCGCTTCCCCAGCGCATCGAGTATCCCCTTCGCCGCCACCGGGATCTTCGTCCCCGGCCCGTACACATCGAAACAACCGGCCTGCTTCAGGAAGTCGTAGTCGTTCGGCGGGATCACGCCACCGGCCACTACGAGGATGTCGGGGCGCTTGTAGGTCTCGCGCAACTCCTTGATCACCTCGGGCACCAGGGTCTTGTGGCCACCGGCGAGGCTGCTGATGCCCAGCACGTGCACATCATTCTCGATGGCCTGCTTCGCCACTTCCTGCGGCGTTTGGAACAGCGGACCGATGTCCACGTCGAAGCCGATGTCGGCGAAGCTGGTGGCGATCACCTTGGCGCCACGGTCGTGCCCGTCCTGGCCCATCTTGGCCACGAGGATGCGCGGGCGACGGCCTTCCGCTTTTGCGAATTCATCGGCGAGGCGCATGGCCTCCTTCATCTCGGGGTCCTGCATGCTTTCCGCTGAATAAACACCGCTGATGCTGCGGATGGTGGCGCTGTAACGACCGTATGCTTTTTCAAGTGCGTCGCTGATCTCTCCCAAGGTGGCGCGGTGGCGTGCGGCTGTTACGGCGAGTTCGAGGAGGTTGTCTTCGTGAATGGGAGTTGGCGACTGGTGACTGGGGCGCTCACCATTCGCCAATGACCATTCGCCATTCGCCTTTGCGGCCTGCGTCAATGCGCTAAGTGCTTCGGCTACCGCGACCTCGTTCCGTGCCGCCTTCATCGCCCGCAACCGCCCGATCTGCGACTCCCGTACCGCCGAATTATCCACCTCCAGCAGCTCCATCTTCGTCTCCTCCTCCGTCACAAAGGCGTTCACGCCGATGATCCTGTCCTTGCCGGTATCGATGCGGGCCTGGCGTTTCGCGGCGGCTTCCTCGATGCGCATCTTGGGCAGACCGGTCTCGATGGCCTTGCTCATGCCGCCTAGCTCTTCCACTTCCTTGATGCGCGCCCAAGCCTTGTGGACCAGCTCGTGCGTGAGGCTCTCCACGTAGTAGCTACCGCCGAGCGGGTCGATCCACTTGGTGATGCCGCTGTTCTTCTGCAGGTAGAGCTGCGTGTCGCGCGCGATCTTGGCGCTGAAGTCGGTGGGCAGCGCGATGGCCTCGTCAAGCGAATTGGTGTGCAGCGATTGCGTTCCACCGAGCACGGCCGCCAGTGCTTCCACCGTGGTGCGCGCGATGTTGTTGAAGGGGTCCTGCGCGGTGAGGCTCCAGCCGCTGGTCTGGCAATGCGTGCGCAATGCGAGGCTCTTCTTGTCCGTCGCACCCACTTCTTTCAGCATTTTCGCCCAGAGTAGGCGGCCCGCTCGCATCTTGGCAACTTCCATGAAGAGGTCCATGCCGATGCCCCAGAAGAAGCTGAGTCGTCCGGCGAACTCATCCACTTTCATGCCTTGCGCGATGCCCGTACGCACGTACTCGATGCCATCGGCCAGCGTGTATGCGAGCTCCAGATCCGCAGGCGCACCGGCTTCGTGCATGTGGTAGCCGCTGATGCTGATGCTGTTGAACTTGGGCATTTTCCTCGCGCAGTAGCTGAAGATGTCGCCCACGATACGCATGCTCGGCCCTGGCGGATAGATGTAGGTGTTGCGCACCATGAACTCCTTCAGGATGTCGTTCTGGATGGTGCCTTGCAGGTCTTCGGGTTTCACGCCCTGCTCCTCCGCCGCCACGATGAAGAAGGCCATGATCGGCAGCACAGCGCCGTTCATGGTCATGCTCACGCTCATCTTGTCCAGCGGGATGCTGTCGAAGAGGATCTTCATGTCCTCCACGCTGCTGATGGCCACACCGGCCTTGCCCACGTCGCCTTTGACCCGCGGGTGGTCGCTGTCGTAGCCACGGTGCGTGGCCAGGTCGAAGGCGACGCTCAGGCCCATCTGTCCTGCGGCGAGGTTGCGGCGGTAGAAGGCGTTGCTGGCTTCGGCCGTGCTGAAGCCCGCGTACTGGCGTATCGTCCACGGACGGATGGCGTACATGCTGGCATATGGTCCGCGTAGGTAGGGGGGAGCACCGGCCCCGAATTTCATGTGCTCCAGGTTGGCGATGTCCCTTTCCGTGTAATAGGACTTCAGCGGGAGCTCTTCGCGATTCGGCAGATCGCGCTGGATCTCCGATGCATCGGGTTCGTCCGGTAGCGCCAAGGCTCCCGTTGGAACTGGGCGCTCAAGCTCAACACCGGAAACGACCGCCAACTCATTGACCGTTCCGGGGCCATGCTCTTCAAGGCTTGCGATGTATTCCGCCGACTTTCGAGCATTGATCGCCTTTACGTAGGCCGCGGTCAGGTGTTCCGTTGTGTAGCTGCCACCCAGTGGATCGGCCACACGTTCCAGGAAGGATTCGTCGCGCAGCAGGTTGCTGATGTTCAAGGCCATGCGCCGACCCAGTTGTTCGCCTTCGGGGATGGGGATCGCGGGTATGGTAAGACCATCGCAACCGCCACAGACGCCGGCGATCGCCTGCATCGTAGCGCGAATGGCATGTTCGTGTGGCGACTTGGCCCCATCCGGGAAGTTCACCTCACACTGGATCCAAGTCTTCGCGCTTGGTCCACGCGTTGCGGAAGCGGCGAACGCGAGGTCGTCCCAAAGGGCGCGTACGGCCCGCACGCGCGCGATCTCCGCGAACAGATCGTCGCCCAGGTGCATCTTCAGCTGAATGGCTTGTTTGGCCTGCGCGAGGGTCCAATTGTAGCTCATCAACAGTACCAAAGCAGCGGATGCCTCTTGCAACATGGCCGCAGCGGATCCCACAGGATCGCGATCGGCACTGGCCCGCTCTTCCTCGAAGGAATAGATGCGTACGCCGGGGCTCATGTCCACCATGGCCTGCTCACCGATGTTCGGGTCCACCATGGCCTTGCCGATGCACACCTGTAGTCGTGAGCGGTCCACCGGGTTGCGTTGCAGGGTGGAAAATGCGTCGAACAACCGCCAGCCATCCAGCGTACTGAACTGCAGATCGATCGCTTCCTGGTGGACGTCCTTCAACAACCGCTCATCAACCTTCACGCTAGGGAGTAGCGCGATACTGTTCGCGCCACCCATCAAGGCATGCAGGATCTCCTTGTTCGCTTCCACAGGATCCGCGGTGGCGATCGGTGTCGTAACCCACCACGCGTTGTTACCCCGCTTTGGGCCGCGCCTGTGAACACTGGTCTTTGCTGAAGGAGGAGCAGTATGGAAGGGCTTCAGCTCGGGCAGCCCCTTCAGCTTCACGGTAAGCGAAGAAGGATCGGCACCCTTGAGATCCTTCTGGATCAAGGCTTCCCATTCTGCGGAACCAAGCCCTTGGAAGTCGTTCAGTAGCGGCGTTGTCATCGCTGCGAAGATCGGTCATGGGAAGGGATGCCCCAGCGACGCCTACCCGAACTGTGGGAAGAAAGCAGTGCTTCACCGAAAGGGTGGGAGAGTCCCACCGATCGAAGCCCGTACCTTGGCCCGCCTAACACGATAAGTCGTCATGCTGATCACCAAGAACTCCGTCGTCTCTTTCCATTACACCCTCAACGATGCCGAAGGCACCACGCTGGATTCCAGCGAAGGCCGCGAGGCATTCGCCTACATCCATGGCGGCAGCATGATCGTGCCCGGCTTGGAGGAGCAACTCGAAGGGAAGAAGGCCGGTGATTCGGTGCAGGCCGTGGTGCCACCCGAAAAGGGCTATGGCGTTGTGGACCCCCAACTCATGCATAAGGTTCCCGAGGATCGCTTCGGTGGCCAAAAGGTGGAACCCGGTATGCAGTTCCAAGCGGGCGAGCAGGGCGAAATGGGCGTTTTCACCGTGATCGCGGTGGAAGACGGTGAAGTGGTGTTGAATGGCAACCATCCTCTGGCCGGTGTCACCCTGCACTTCAACGTGGACATCACCGAAGTGCGCGAGGCCACTGCCGAAGAGCTGGCCCATGGCCATGTGCATGGCGCGGGTGGACACCACCATTGAGCGTAGCCACCTTGGTTCCAGTGTCATGATCCCATCAACGAAAGCCCGGGTCCTGCTTTGGGTCCCGGGCTTTTTGTCGTTCCCTTCGTGGGCACAGGATAGTTCGGCCTTCAAGCTCGGTGGTTATGCCGAGGTGTACTATGCGTATGACCTGGCACGTCCGGATAACGGGGAACGCCCGGACTTCCTCTACAATCACAAGCGGCACAACGAGTTCACCGCGAACTTCCTGCTGCTCAGTGGGAGGTACGACGGCAACGCGGTGCGCGGCTCCGTGGGACTGATGGCAGGCACCTATGTGCAGTACAACCTGGCTGCCGAGCCGGACATGCTGCGGAATGTTTACGAAGCCAGGATCGGTCTCCGCCTCGCGAAAGAACGGGACGTCTGGCTCGATGTGGGCATCCTGCCGTCGCACATCGGATTCGAAGGAGTGATAGGATCGGACCAGATGACGCTCACGCGCAGCCTGGTGGCCGAGAATTCACCGTATTATGAAGCAGGTGCGATGCTCAGTTACCGTCCCGATGCACGCTGGCTTTTCGCCGCCCTGGTGTTGAACGGTTGGCAGCGCATTCAACGCGAACCAGGTAACCAACGGCCTGCTTTCGGTACACAGGTTCAGTTCGACAACGGCTCGGGCACTTTGCTCAACTGGAGCTCCTTCGTGGGTAGCATGGGGCCGGACAGTAGCGGTACCTGGCGCTTGTACAACAACTTCTACGCGAAGGTGGAAGGCGATGATCACGGGATGGTATTGTGTGCGGATGTGGGTGTGCAAGAAGCTGCCGAAAACGCGGTGGACGATAGTGGAGTAACCGGCTGGCTTGCCTTGGTGGGGATCTATCAACAACGCATATCCGGGCGCTGGTGGGGTAGCGGCCGTATCGAGTATTTCCTCGACGATCAGTACGTGGCCTCCACCGTTGGAGCGGTACTCGGAGCCAGTCTCGGTGTCGATGTTCGCATCAATGAACATGCCATGTGGCGCTTCGAAGGTCGCTTGCTGGGCAGTGCCGAGGAGCAGTTCCAGCGGTCCGGTGGAGGGATGGGGCCTACCAACACCGCGTTCACCACGGCTTTCTGCCTGCGATTCTAAGCGTCGCTGGGGATCCGCTCAAGCCAACGAACACCGTATCGGAAGTCCGATGGTCCGATCGGTTGAAACGGGCTTTGTGCTTCACTGCTGTTTCATGAAGCTCCATTGGTCCGTCGATCGCCTACTGATCGTGCACACGGCTGTACGTTTCCTCCTTGCCCCGGTCGGGCTACTTTAGCCTCGGCCCATGCTGTTCAACTCCTTCGCCTTTCTGCTCTTTATGCCTCTGGCATTCGTTGCCTATTGGAGCTTGGCGAAGGCTCCGCTGAGGGCGCAGAACATCTTCTTGTTGTTCGCCAGTTATCTGTTCTACGGATGGTGGGACTGGCGCTTTCTGGGTCTGCTCTTCGTGAGTTCCTGGGCGGACTATGCCATCGGCCTGGCCTTGGGGCGAAGCCATGGAACGATCCGGCGCAAGACGCTGCTATACCTGAGCATCGCCATCAATTCAGGACTGCTCGGTTTTTTCAAGTATTTCAACTTCTTCATCGAGGGCTTCGCTGATCTGCTCTCGCTGTTCGGCTTGCAGGCGAACCTGCCCACATTGCGGATCATGCTGCCCGTAGGGATCAGCTTTTACACCTTCCAGACCCTCAGTTACACGATCGATATCTACCGTGGACAGGTGAAGCCGACGCGCGACCCCATCGCCTTCCTCTCCTTCGTCAGCTTCTTTCCGCAGCTTGTGGCCGGCCCCATCGAGCGCGCGCGCGATCTGCTTCCCCAGTTCCTGGTCCACCGCACGTTCGATATGCTCGCAGCGCGCGATGGACTTAGGCGGATCCTGTGGGGTTTGTTCAAGAAGGTGGCCATCGCCGATACCTGTGCACCCATCGTCGACACCATCTTCGGTCTGGATCCATCCCAGGCATCCGGAACAACCCTCTTTTTCGGGGCCTTCTTCTTCGCGTTCCAGATCTACGGCGATTTTTCGGGCTACTCCGATATCGCGATCGGCACTGCCCGGCTCTTCGGCTTCAAGCTCAGCCAGAATTTCGCCTACCCGTATTTCGCGCGCAGCATCAGCGAGTTCTGGCGCCGTTGGCACATTTCGCTCAGCACCTGGTTCCGGGACTATGTGTACATCCCGCTCGGTGGATGGCGTGATCGGATGGGACGCACACGCAACATCCTGATCACCTTCGCGGTGAGCGGTCTGTGGCACGGGGCCAACTGGACCTTCCTGGGTTGGGGCGTGCTGCATGGCCTGTACCATTTGCCCGCTGTGTATTCTGATTCGCGCGCTTCCCGCGAGAAGGCCGAACTCAAGGACCTGCCGACCATCATCCGCACATTCCTGCTCGTAACAGTGGCTTGGGTCTTTTTTCGGGCGTCGACACTCGCAGCGGCAGTGGCTCACCTGCGCTATATGGTGGCCAATGCCGCACAGCACCCAGGAAGCGTGCTCCTGTACCTATGGCGCAGTGAGATGCTACTGATCGTTATCCTGCTCTGGGCCGAATGGCGCCACCGGGACAAGGCCCACGCATTGGAGCATCTCGCGCAGCGCGCACCGATCCGCTGGGCGGTCTATTTCCTTCTGGTGATCACCATCCTGCTGAACCTCGATCTCCGCAACGCACATGAGTTCATCTACTTCCGGTTCTAAGTGGCTCCGAGGTCCGTGGTCGCTGCTTTTCCGCATGGCAGGGTTCAGCATGCTGTTGGCGTTCGCCGGAGTGATGGTCATTTTCTTCGGCCCCCACATCACCAGCAACGACTATCTGGCGAGCATCGCTGCAAAGCACGAGCGTTTACGTGCATTGGGTTCGCCCAAAGTGATCTTGGTGGGTGGTAGCAACGTGGCTTTCGGGATGGACAGTGAAAAGGTGGAGGAGGCCCTGTGCCGCCCGGTCGTGAACATGGGTGTCCACGCGAGCTTGGGCTTTCGCTTCATGGTGGACGAGGTGAAAGCGGAACTGGGTGCTGGTGACGTGGTCATCGTTGCCTTGGAGTACAGCAACTACGGCCGACCGGAACGAACGGACGACATCCTCTACCTGTTGGTGGACCGCTGCCCATGGGCCTTGCGCCATGTGCCCTTGTTGGACCGCCCGAAGGTCGTAATGGCCATACTCGTGATGCGCCTGCGTAGCGCCTGGCGGGGGATCCGGGGCAATACCTACGAGCCACCGCACAACCCGACCTATCGTGCGGGTGG
>JBIIYD010000086.1:0-11072 GCA_044347005.1 Flavobacteriales bacterium
TCAATGACCGCGGCGATATGGTCGGGCATTTGGTGCTCCCTCGTCCGGATACCGTTCTCTCCGAGTTTGCGGAGTATCCGGAAGAGTTGGTCGCGGAAGCCTTCCACACCTGTGCCGAAGAGCTTTTGGGGTATGCCGAGGAAGCCGGCGCGACCGTGTTGTTCTCCTGGCCCGGTAGGGTGCCCTTGGAGGGTGATAGGCCACGTGCGGACTCCATAGCGACCGACCTTCGGGCTCACGGGCTGCCCGTCATCGGCTCTCCATCGGACTATTTCTTCAGCGATACGTTGCGCTACGATACGCGGTACCATTTGAACGGTGCCGGGCGTCAGCAGCGCACGATGCGGCTGCTGCGCGATGTGTGCGATGCACGACCGGGGCTGTGCTGCAGATAGGGCCGAAAGGTCTAATCCTTCTCCGGCACAAGCACGAAGATGTCCTCGTTGTCGCGCTTCATCAAGTAGCGCTCACGGGCGAATTTCTCCAGCAGCCGCTTGTTGCTCGAAAGCTCGTTCAGCTGCTCGCGGGTCCGCGTGATCTCGTCACGGTACCATTCCTTCTGCTCGTGCATCTTGGACAATTCACGCTGGTTGCTCCACGTGGTCCAGATGTCGTTGCGGTCGAACAGGGCCAGCCAGGCGAGCAGACCCAGCGCCAAGGCTCCATAACGGTTGCGCAATGGCTTCGGGAGTATGCGTAGGAGCTTCATGGGGCGTACGAAGGTAGGACCGGTCGGTGGCCTCGATCACTTCCTGGAAGGCCTGCTGTTTCCACGATCGCCTGTTCGGAGCGTGAAAGGCAGCGAACCAGCGGCTTCATGCGCCTCGTTTGCCCAGTTCGATCACCTCCAGCCCCGAGGGTTTACCACCTTCCAACGTAAAGCGCAGCGCGGTTCGTACCTGGTGCCAGCCGTGCCTGCCCGCTGCCCCGGGATTCATGTACAGGCAACTGAGCTTGGGGTCGAATTGCACGAGGCAGATGTGTGAATGCCCACAGATGAACAGGTCGGGAGGGTCCAATCGGAGCGCTTCTATGATGTTCCGGTCATAGCGGGGCGGACGGCCGCCGATGTGGGTCATCCATACCCGCACCCCACCCGCACTGAAACGCTGGTGTTCCGGATAGGTCTTGCGCAACGCCGTGCCATCGATGTTCCCCCGAACCGCCTTGAAGGGTTTCCAACGCGCGAGTTGTTCGGCCACGTCCTCGGTGCCGATGTCACCGGCATGCCAGATCTCATCGCAGTCAGCGAAGTGGCCCTCCAGATTTGGGTCCAGCCAGCCGTGGGTGTCCGACAATAGTCCGATGCGCATGTGGTCCTGTGGAGTTCGGTAGGTGGCGAAGATCCAACAATGATCGGCACATCATACCTTTGAACGAAAAGAGGGGAACCGCATACCGGTTCGAAGGAGCAATGTATTTCCCCGGGGTACCTTTGGGCCCCTTGTCCCTTGCGAACCAGTTGCACGGGCTCTGCTCATGCCCCGCTACTTCCTCGAATTGGCATTCAATGGCACCGCTTACCGCGGTTGGCAATTCCAACCGGCCGCCCCGAGCGTGCAGGCGGAGGTGGAGCGGGCGTTGCGGTTCGCGCTGCATTTGGAGAAGGTGAACGCCGTAGGGTGCGGGCGCACCGATACCGGTGTGCATGCCACGCGCTATTACCTGCACTTCGATGTGCCGGACGACCGTCTCCTGGACCAGCGATTCGTCCATAGCCTGAACAGCATGCTGCCGAAGGATATCGCCGTCTATCGGATCATTCCGGTGGAGGACAAGGCTCACGCTCGTTTCAGCGCTACCGAGCGCGGGTATGCTTATCGGATCCACATCGAGAAGGACCCTTTCTTGCAGGACAGGTCGCATCCTTTGCGGCCTATCCTTGATGTGGAGGCCATGAACCAGGCATGCACCGTCCTCATCGGTCGGCAGGATTTCAGCAGCTTTTGCAAGGCGGGCAGCGATGCCAAGACCATGCTTTGCGATGTGCGCCTGGCCGAATGGGTTCTGGCGCCCAACGGGTACCTCTTCCGCATCCGGGCGGATCGATTCCTGCGCAACATGGTGCGGGCGGTGGTAGGCACCTGCCTGCGCATCGGCAAAGGCCAGCAAACCACCGAGCACATGGCTCGGGTCCTGGCCGCACGTGACCGTCACGAGGCGGGAAAAAGTGCTCCGGCTTGCGGTCTTTACCTGGAGCACGTGGTGTACCCCTTCCTTCCTGTGGACACCGTACCCCTCAATACTGGCCTATCCGCATGAGCGCTGCAGAAGCCACGGCGAAGGCTGGCCAAGAGCCTGTAGCGGTGCCGACCGCTGCCGGAAGAACAGCCGGGTCGGATGCTGCCGGCAAGGCCTTCGACCGAAAGCTGTTCGGGCGGGTGTTCGCCTTTGTCGGACCCTATCGCGGCTTGTTCTGGATTACCTTCCTGCTAACAGTGATCCTGGCCGGCCTGGGCGTGGTGCGACCACTGCTCATGGGCCGCATGATCGACGACCATGCCATGACCGGCGATGCCGAAGGGTTGTTGCGCGTCACCCTCATCATCAGCATCCTCCTCGTCGCCGAAACCATCATCCAGTTCTACCAGTCCTATTGGACGGCGTGGCTCGGTCAGGCCGTCACGTTCGACCTGCGTCAACGCCTTGTGGGTCACATCCTGCGGTTCAGGCAACGTTGGTTCGACCGAACACCGATCGGCACACTGGTCACCCGGGTGGTCAGTGACATCGAGACCATCGAGGACATCTTCTCGCAAGGCTTGCTCATGATCATGGGCGACATCCTCAAACTGGTCGTGGTGGTGGCGGCGATGTTCATCTGGAACTGGCAGCTCGCCCTCCTGAGCCTGATTCCGGTGCCCCTGCTGCTTTGGGCCACCAACATCTTCAAGAACAGCATACGCAAGAGCTTCCAGGATGTAAGGACCCAGGTGGCCCGGCTGAACGCCTTTGTGCAGGAACACATCCAAGGCATGGCCGTGGTCCAATTGTTCGCTCGTGAGAAACAGGAGTACGCCAAGTTCCGGTCCATCAACAAGGAGCACAGGAAGGCTCATATCCGGGGCGTACTGGCCTACAGCATCTTCTTCCCGGTAGTGGAGATCCTCAGCGCCATCTCCCTGGCATTCCTGGTCTGGTGGGGGGTTAAGGATGTGCTCAACGGTCGTGCCACCGTGGGGGACATCTTCATCTTCATCTTCTTCATCAACATGCTTTTCAGGCCCATCCGGCAATTGGCCGACCGCTTCAATGTGCTCCAGATGGGCATGGTGGGCAGCGAACGGGTCTTCAAACTCCTGGACACGGACGAAGCCATTGCGGATAACGGAACGTTGGAAACCAAGGAATTGCGAGGCGAGATCCGGTTCGAGGACCTCTGGTTCGCGTACAGCGATGACGACTTCGTGTTGAAAGGCATCGGTTTCGAGGCCAGGGCGGGAGAAATGGTGGCTTTGGTGGGAGCTACCGGTTCGGGCAAGAGCTCCATCATCAACGTACTGGGCCGCGCCTACGAGTTCCAGCGGGGTACGGTGCAGTTGGATGGACGGGATATAAGGGAATACCGCTTGGACAGCCTGCGTCGGAGCATTGCGGTGGTCATGCAGGACGTCTTCCTGTTCAGCGATACGGTGCACAACAACATCACCTTGAGCGATCCTTCCATCTCGCGGGACGAGGTCATAGCAGCGGCCAAGGAGGTGGGTGCCCACGATTTTATCATGCGCCTGCCCGAAGGCTACGATACCGAGGTGCGTGAGCGCGGTGGTATCCTGAGCGTGGGCCAAAGGCAATTGCTGGCATTCATCCGCGCCGCCGTACATAAACCGCAGGTGTTGGTGTTGGACGAGGCCACCAGCAGTGTCGACAGCGTCAGCGAACAGCTTATCCAGCAGGCCACCGAACGGATCACCAAAGGCCGCACAAGCATCGTAATTGCCCACAGGTTAAGCACGGTACAGCACGCCGATCGCATCCTCGTACTCGAAAAGGGTAGGATCGTGGAACAGGGAACCCACCAGGAACTGCTCGCCATGAACGGCAACTACCGCAAATTGTACGATCTACAGTTCCGCTGACCTTGTCCTTTTTTTACGGGGTAGCCCGGACAACTGATGAAGTGCCGTCCACGTCACCCGTACGCCCCTATTTTTGTTGCATGACCCTCCTTCGCTCCTCCTTGATCCTTGCGTCCTTGGCCATCATTGCCCCGGTGTGGGGTCATGATCACGGCTCGGACGCTGTTGCCGTGCAATTCCACGCCAACAAAGGCCAGTGGCCGAAACAGGTGTTGTACAGGGCACTTACTCCTGGCGGAGCGGTCTTCGTTGAGCCCACGGCCCTCACCTACGTGCTTACCAGCGGTGGTGCCCACCTTGCTCACGGCAAACCGGACCACACTGTTGAGCCGCTCCGGATGCATGCCTACAAGGTGCACTTCGAAGGAGGCATGGCCGAAACGCACCAAGGCACGCACCGCATGCCGCACTATGTGAACTACTTCCTGGGGAACGACCCTGAAGCTTGGGCAGGTGGTGTGCCGGTTTTCGCTGGAGTGGACCTGCAAGAGGTCTATCCGGGCATCGGCATGCGCATCGACGGACACAACGGGTTGAAGTACGATTGGATGGTGGCTGCCGGGGCCGATCCTTCGCGGATCGTGATGCGTTACGAGGGAATGGACAAGATCACGGTGAATGCCGGGCTTCTTTTTGTCGGCACCAGTGCCGGACAAGTGGTGGAACAGCGCCCCGTAGCTTGGCAGATGGTGCACGGTTCGCGCCGGCCGGTGGATTGCCGCTATGCTTTGAAAGGGGATCGGGTCACCTTCGAATTCCCTTATGGCTACGACAAACGTTATCCCCTGGTCATCGACCCTGTGGTGACCTTCAGTAGTTTCATTGGCAGCTCTGCCAATAATTTCGGGTTCACCGCCACCTACGATGATGAAGGTCACCTCTATGGTGGTGGCATCGTGTTCGCTGCCGGTTATCCCCTTACCACCGGCGTGCTGGACCCCTCCTTCAACGGAGGTACCATCGACATGGGGATCTCCAAGTTCACACCCACCGGCAATGCCCTGGTTTGGAGCACATACATCGGAGGTTCGGGGGACGAGGCACCCCATAGCATGGTGGCCAACAGTGTCGGCGAGTTGTACATTCTGGGAACCACCGGGTCTTCGAACTTCCCGATCACCACGGGTTGTTACGACAATAACTTCGGTGGTGGCAACACGCCGCCGTTCGCTGGTTCCTATGGATTCACGTACAGCAACGGAACGGATATCGTGGTGACGCACCTCAACGCGGCGGCCACGGCGCTGGTGGGTTCCACTTACGTGGGCGGTTCCGGTAACGATGGTCTCAACCAGACCACACCCGTGCTCAGGAACTACGGCGACCCGTTCCGCGGAGAGATCGCACTCGACCTTTTGGAGCGCCCGATGGTGGCTACCAGCACCATGAGCAACAATGCGCCCACCACGGCCGGTGCGGCCCAAACCACCTTCGGCGGTGGGCAGGATGGCTATGCCTTCCGGTTGAACACGGACCTGACCACCCTCGAATGGGCCACTTACTTCGGAGGTTCCGGTACCGATGCGGCCTTCGGTATCCAGGTTTCCAGCACAGGCGATGTCTACATCACCGGAGGTACCACGAGTTCGAACCTCCCAATGGTCGGGAACGGCTTCAACAGCGGCTTCAGTGGTTCCACGGACGGCTATATCGCTCGTTTCGATCAGACCGGCACGCAATTCCTGGGTTCCACATACCTGGGCACCTCGGCCTTCGACCAGACCTATTTCGTACAGCTCGATGTGAGCGATGATGTCTACGTGGTCGGGCAAACACAAGGAAACTACCCCGTCACACCCGGCAAATACGCGAATGCGCAGGCGTCGCAGTTCGTGCATAAACTGAGCAACGACCTCACTAATTCGCTCTGGTCCACACGGATCGCGGGTACGCAGAACTCCAATATCTCACCAACTGCCTTCCTGGTCAGCATTTGCGGGCAGATCTATTTCAGCGGTTGGGGTGGTTCAACGAATATCGTGACCAGCAGCACCAACGGCTTGCCCGTTACTTCCGATGCATTCGACAGCACCACTGACGGCAGCGACTTTTACCTCATGGTGTTGAACCAGGAGGCGGAGTCCCTGGCGTATGCGACCTTCTTTGGTGGCAGTTCGGCCGAACACGTGGACGGTGGGACCTCGCGCTTCGATAAGAACGGTGTGGTGTACCAGGCGGTGTGTGCAGGATGCAGCGGGTCTTTCACCACCACGCCCGGGGCTTGGAGCCAATCGAACGGGTCCAGCTGCAACCTGGGTGTGTTCAAGATCGATTTTGAACAAGGGGTCCAGGTCAGCATCACTGCGAATGCCACGGACCTGACCATTTGCCTCGATGATGCCGTGATCCTGGACGCGGTCGGTACAGCGAGCAACTGGACCTGGGACCTCGGTGATGGCTCGCCGATAGCCACGGGGGCGCAAACCACCCATCAATATGCCGAGGGTGGCGAGTATACCGTCATGCTGATCGGTGTCGACAGCCTCTCTTGCAACCTGGCCGACACCGCATATGCGACCATCACGGTCGTGCCGCCCCAGGTCCTGGAACCCTCTTTCGAGGTGGTGCCTTCCAGCGACTGCCAAGGGTTCTCCGCAGAGTTCTTCAACACGAGCAGTGGAGGTGATACCTATGCCTGGGACTTTGGCGATGGAGGTACCAGCACGCAGACGAATCCGACCCATGGTTATTCGGCCGCTGGCACCTACACGGTAACGTTGAGTGTTACCGATGCGATCTGCCAGAATACAGTGACCTCCTCACAGACCATCGTGTTGGACCCTCCTTCACTGGAGATCGAGTTGGATAGTATAGCGGCCTTGTGCAACGGCGGGAACGTGTTGTTGGATGCCGGGGCCGGGTATGATACTTACACGTGGTCCACTGGTGCTTCGACTCCATCGATCACGGTGGCCAGCGTGGGCACCTATACCGTAACGGTCACCGATGGTATTTGTACTGGATCCGATGCGATCGAGGTGGTGGCACAGCCGCTGCCCCCGAGGGCAGTGGACGTGATCACGTGCCCGGGCCAGCCCGCCGTGCTCACGGCCCCGTTCGAGGTCACCTCCATCCTCTGGAGCACAGGTGACACCACTTCCAGCATAGTGGCGAGCGTGGCTGGCGAATACACTTTCGTGGCCGTGGATGGAGTAGGTTGCACGGTGCGTGATACCGTTGCTGTAACGCTCATCACGACTGCGGAAAGCGGGGCATTCGTTCCCAACGTATTCTCACCCAACGGGGATGGCAAGAACGACACCTTCAAGGTGGAAGGCCTCTATCTGGAGGACTTCAGCATGGAGGTGTTGAACCGATGGGGGCAGACCCTCTTCGAAAGTACATCCGTGGACAAGGGCTGGAACGGTGGGCAGGACAACACTTCGGACAAGGCGCCCGACGGCACCTACTTCTACGTGATCAGCTTCAAGGACCGTTGTTCCAACGAGCCGAGCACTACAAGGACCGGCCACGTGACCTTGGTCCGTTAGGTCGGACCTAGTTCAGGTCTTTCAGGAATCGTGCGGTTTGCGATGCCTCGCACGTTGCGAGGCCCTCTGGTGTGCCCGAGAAGACCAAGTGACCACCGGCTTCCCCGCCCTCGGGTCCAAGGTCGATCACATGGTCGGCACACTTGATCACTTCGGTATTGTGCTCGATCACGATCAAGCTATGACCGTTGTCCAAGAGCATGGTGAATGCTTTCAGAAGCTTTGCCACGTCGTGGAAGTGCAGTCCCGTTGTAGGCTCATCGAAGATGAAGAGCGTGGGCTTTTCCTCCTGTCCTTTGCTCAGGAAGCTGGCCAACTTGATGCGCTGCGCTTCACCGCCGCTCAACGTGCTGCTGCTTTGTCCGAGCTTCACATATCCAAGGCCGGTCTCCTGCAGCGGAAGCAGTTTGCCCACCACGCGTTTGCAGGCCGTTGAGGACGGCATGTGCTCCTGGAAGAAGAGCAGCGCATCGTCCACGGTCATGTCCAATACTTCGGCAACGTCCCTGCCGCCGAACCTGGCGTCCAGGATCTCCTCCCGGAATCGTTTTCCGTGGCAGGCTTCGCAGGTCAGACTGATGTCGGCCATGAACTGCATCTCGATATGCACCATGCCTTCGCCCTGGCACACTTCGCAGCGCCCCCCGTCCACATTGAAGCTGAAATAACTGGGCTTGTATCCACGAACCCGGCTCACTTCGGTCTCGCTGAACAGTTGGCGGATCTCGTCCCAGGCCTTCACATAGGTCACCGGATTGCTGCGGCTGCTGCGGCCGATCGGGTTCTGGTCCACGAGTTCCACGACCTGGATCCGCTTCAGGTCGCCCTCCAAGGAGCGGTGTTCACCTGCCCGATCGCCGAAGCCATCGAATTCGCGCTTCAAGGCGGGGTAAAGGATGCGCTTCACCAAGGTGGTCTTGCCACTGCCACTCACGCCCGTTACCACGGTGAGCATGTGCAACGGGAACTCCACATCGATGTCCTTGAGGTTGTGCTCCCGAGCGCCTTTCAGCACCAGCTTGTCCTTGACGGGCCTGCGGCGTTCCGGGATCGCGATGCGCTCCCGACCCGTCAGGTACTTCGCCGTCAGGCCATCACTGTCCATTAGCTGGGCATGTGTGCCGCTGAAGACCACCTGCCCACCGTGTGTGCCGGCCAAGGGACCCATGTCGATGATGTGGTCCGCGGCGCGCATCACCTCTTCGTCGTGTTCCACCACGATCACCGTGTTGCCGAGATCGCGCAACTGCTTCAGCACGCCGATCAATTGCTGTGTGTCACGAGGGTGCAGCCCGATGCTGGGTTCGTCCAGGATGTACATGCTGCCGACCAGGCTGCTGCCCAGTGAAGTGGCAAGGTCGATACGTTGGGTTTCACCGCCACTGAGCGTATTGCTCCTGCGGTCCAAGGTCAAGTAGCCCACGCCCACATTGTTGAGGTATTGGAGCCGGTTGGTGATCTCCTTCAGCAAGCGGGCCGCTATCCGGGCATCGTTCGGGTCCAGGCTCAGCGCCTTGAAGAAAGCCAGGCATTCGGAGATCGGCATGCGCACCAGTTCGGTGATGTCGTGCGCAGCGATCTTCACGTACCGCGACTCCTTGCGCAAACGACTTCCGTGGCACTCCGGACAAGTCGTCTTGCCCCGGTAGCGGCTTCCCAATACCCGGTACTGGATCTTGTAGCTTTTCTCCTCCACGTACTTGAAGAAGGAGTCGATGCCATGAAGTCCTTTGGCACCGGCCCAAAGCATGTCCTGTTGCGCTGTGGTCAGGTCGCGGTAGGGGCGGTGTATGGGGAAATCGTACCGGGCACTATCGCGGATGAAATCGCTTTTCCATTCGCTCAGCTTCTCGCCGCGCCAGGGAGCCACGCATTCATCGTAAAGGCTCAGGTTCTTGTCCGGGATCACCAGTTCGCGGTCTATGCCGATCACACTGCCATAACCTTCGCAGCGTGGGCAGGCACCCACCGGGTCATTGAAACTGAAGAGGTTGGGGCTGGGCTCATCGAAGGTTATCCCGTCCAATTCGAATCGGTCGCTGAAGCCCATCTGGCGCCCCTCTTCGCCGAGCAGGATCAGTTCACCCTGGCCTTCGAAGAAGGCGGTTTCCGCGCTGTTGGCCACGCGGCTCTCCGTTTCGGTATCCCCGGGCGATACCACGATCCGGTCCAGCACGAGGAAAAAGGTCCCCTTCAAGGGACCTCCTTTCGCTAGGAGTTCTTCGATGCGGTGCACCTGTTGGCCATCGTGCACACGTGCAAAGCCTTGTTGTTGCAGTATGTCCAGGTGTTCCGTGAGACTGCGGCCGGCCGGTACGTGGATGGGGGCCAGCATCAGCACGATACTCTCCGCCGGGAACGTATTGGCACCACGCACCACGTCCTCGATGGTATGGCGTAGAACCTCCCGTCCGCTGGCTGGCGAAATGGTGCGGCCCACCCGGGCGAAAAGCAACTTCAAATGGTCGTAGACCTCGGTGCTGGTACCCACGGTGCTCCGTGGGTTGCTGCTCATCACCTTTTGTTCGATCGCAATGGCCGGACTGATGCCGAGTATGCGGTCCACATCGGGCTTCTCCAAGCGCCCCATGAACTGGCGCGCATAACTGCTGAGGCTTTCCACATAGCGCCGTTGCCCTTCGGCGTAAAGCGTGTCGAACGCCAGGCTGCTCTTCCCACTGCCACTGAGGCCTGTGATCACGACCAGTTTTCCCCGGGGGATGTCGACGTCGATGTTCTTCAGGTTGTGCACACGGGCACCCTGCACCCGGATGAACCCGCTTTGGGCGCGTCGGGCGGCATCAGCACGGCCGTTGGGCGTGCTGGAAGTTGGTTCGATGGAAGTAGGTGCAGGCAAAGGCGGCGCGAAATTAGGCATCGGCTTGCGGTGCGAAGGGGCCGGGTCTATCTTTGGCATCGACCGGAAGGATCCTTTTTCTTGCAGCGAATGCAATAATGGACCCCAAGGCAGCGTTTTGTTCCCGTCCCACGTCCTGTATGTGACGGATATCGAACGGACCCTTTCACTGAGCACCTAACACCGCACGCCGATAGCTGGACCTCTACCCTGATCTGCAACGATCCATTACGGACCTAAAAAGGGAAGGCCATGCTATCCAAGCTTTTTCAACCTGCCAAGGCGGGTGTGCTCAGCGACCAAGAATTGGTCAGATTGTACCTTGAGGGGGCCGAAAAGGCCTTCGAGGTACTGTTACAGCGCCACAAGCGTAAGGTATGGTCGCACATCTACCTGATGGTGCGCGACAAGGAGGTGACCGAGGATATTTTCCAGGAGGCCTTCATCAAGGTGGTGCACACTCTGAAAACGGGCAAGTACAACGAGGAAGGCAAGTTCCTGCCTTGGTTGATGCGTATCGCGCACAACCTGGTCATCGACCACTTCCGCAGGACCAAGAAGATGCCCCTTTCGCGCAGCAATGCGGAGCATGATGTCTTTGCGACCATACCCCGGTCGGGGCAGAACGTGGAGCAGGACATGGTG
>JBIIYD010000198.1:0-5810 GCA_044347005.1 Flavobacteriales bacterium
GGGCCTGTTCTTCATCATCGGCCTCATCAGTGCACTCTTCCCCAGTGCGGACGGTGCCTTGACCGCGCTCACGGCCAGCACCTGCATCGACCTTATCGGCATCAGGGACCGTGGCTGGGAAGAGGCCCGGCAGAAGCAAGTGAGACAGTGGGTCCACCTCGCCATGGCAGCGCTGTTCCTGTTGTTCATCCTCTACTTCCATTGGCTGGCCACCCCCACGGTGATCAAGACCCTCTTCGATATCGCCGGATTCACCTACGGACCGTTGTTGGGGCTGTTCGCCTACGGGCTGTTCTTCAAGGGGCGGCCCGTGGAGAGGTGGGTGCCCTTGGTCTGCATGGCCGCACCGCTCATCACCTATGGCATCCGGGCCAATTCCGAGGCCCTGCTCTTCGGATACAAGATGGGCTTCGAGGTACTGCTGGTGGTGGCCGGGTTGACCATGGTGGGACTGCGTCTCATTGACCAGCGCCGGATCGACGATCAGGGCTCGACCCAACCCCAGCGCTAGGGATCCCGTGTATGGGTATGGATGGAATGAACCATCCGCCTAATCCACATGCCCATGTCCACTGCTCGGATCCTACTGGCGACCATGCTCTCGGTCGCGCTCTTCGTCGGTTGCAAGAAGGATGATGACGAGGCTGCCACGCCCAGCGTACCCGTCACGCCGACCACGAACGCGATGCTGGCCCTCTTCGATCAGCATGTGGAGGATGCTACACAGCTGTTCACGGTGAACGCCGGTACCGGTGGAGCGGTCATTGGGCAGGACGGTGTGACCATGTTCTTCCCGCCCAACGCGTTCCGCACGCTGGCCGGTGCTGTCGTGACCGGTCCGGTACAGGTGGAACTGGTGGAGGCGCTCACCTTGGGCGATATGCTCTGGCTGAACAAGCGGACCTTGGGCAACGACAACGGACAGCTGCGCCCCTTGGTCAGCGGTGGGCAGTACTTCCTGAACGTGACCCAGGGCGGCCAACAGCTGCGCTTGGCGGAGAATGCGGGCTATGTGAACGTGCCTGCCCCCAATGGCATTGACCCCAACATGCAGCTGTTCACCGGCACTGTGGACGGCAATGGCATCATCACCTGGGACCCCTTCGGGAACGCGGGTGGCTTTGGTCAGGATTCACTCAGCTACAACTTCCCCAATGATTCGCTGGGCTGGATCAACTGCGACTACTTCATGGACCAGTCGCCGATCACCGGCCTGCAGGCAGTTTGTCCGGAAGGTCACAACGATGGCAACACCCTGGTCTGGCTGGTCTTCCCGGACATGAACAGCCTCACCACGATGTACGCATCGGGTACGAACATCTTTGCAACGGGGGGGAGCTATCAGGTGCCGGTGGGTATCAACGTGCAGATCGTCGCGCTGTCGAACCTCGGTGGCAGCTATTCCTGGGCCACTGTGACCACCACGGTGACGGCCGGACTGAGCGTGGACCTAAGCTTCTCACCCACCACGCTGGAGGAGTTCCAGCAATTCGCTGAAGGGCTCTGACGCGTTAGGTCCAGAACGACGAACGCCCCGGGGTATCCGGGGCGTTCGTGTATAGGGGTATGTGGCGTCAATCCTGCCGCTGCCAATTCCTTTCGATCACCTCCAGCAGTTCCGTGTGGATCGCGCTGTTCGTGGCCACGATCTCCTCGTCGAACACGGGGTCCTTGGTGATGCGGAAGCCGCTGACCTTGCCGCCCGCCTCGCGCACCAGCAGCACACCGGCCGCCACGTCCCAGCTGTTCAGGCCGTACTCGTAGAAGGCCTCGAAGCGTCCGCAGGCCACATAGGCCAGATCGGCGGCGGCACTGCCCAAGCGCCGGATGCCGCGGGTGCGGTGCATCAGTTCGCGCAGCAGGTCCATGTATTCCGCCTCGTAGCCGAAATCATCGTAGGGGAAGCCGGTGGCGAGCAGGCTGTCCTGCAATTCCTTGCGGGCCGACACTCGGATGGGTTCTCCGTTCATGAAGGCACCTCCGCCTTTCCATGCGGTGAAGCGTTCGTTGCGGGTCACTTCGTGCACCACCCCCAGGATCGGTTCGGTGCCGTCCACCAAGGCGATGCTGATGCAATAGCAGGGCACGCCGTGGACGAAGTTGGTGGTGCCGTCCAGCGGGTCGATGACCCAGTTGAGGCCGGTGCCTTGCACACCGCTGCCTTCCTCGGCAATGAAGCCCGCCTCGGGCAGCAGCTTTTCCAGGGCTTCCACGATGCGGTCCTCCGCAGTGTGGTCCACATGCGTCACCAGGTTGTTGGCGCTCTTCGAAGACACACCCGCTTCAGTGAGCTTGGGCGCTTCTTCACGGATGAATGCCGCTATCTCGATACAGATCGTTTCGACCTGTTCAGTGAGTTGCTTGAGGTCCATGCTCGGTGTTCTTTATTGTGCGCAACCAGTACATCCCGGCAAGTCCTGCCACGAACAGTACGGTCGCGATGATCTCTGCCTGGGTGATGTCGCCGATCACTCGCACGTTCACCCTGATCTTCTCGATGAAGAACCGCTCCAGGCCATTGAGGGAGAGGAAGAGGAAGAAGATCATGCCAGCGGGTTTCAGGCGTTTGCGCAAGGCCCAAAGGATGAAGAAGAGGCCCACGCATACGATGGTCTCGTAGAGCGGGGTGGGGAACACGGTCTGCGGCAACACGTGGCAATAGCCATCGAAGCAGGGGCGTCCGTCCGCCAAGGGTATGCCCACGCTGTTCACGTTGTTGGGGTAGTCGTATTGCCAGAACCAGCTGGGGCCAGGCCCCAGGAAGGTGGTGTTCACGATGCCCCAATCGCCGTCACCGCTTACCTGGCAGCCGATGCGGCCGACACCGTAAGCGAGCATCACACCAGGAGCCGCGCTGTCCGCCCCATGCCAGGCCGGAATGCCGTGCTTGATGAAGTAGCGGATGACCATGGCCCCGGCCACGATGAGTCCGCCGTACATGGTTAGGCCGCTGAAGATGCCGTCGCCACTGGGGTTCCCGAGGAAGGATACGAACTCGGAAGGGTTCTCCAACCAATGGAACAGTTTGGCACCGATCAAACCCCAAAGCGCCGCCACCATGGTGATGTTGCCGGCATGTTCGTGGGGTTGCATCTGCACGGTTTCGGTCTTCGGCTTCTCCAGTTTGGCCTTGTCTTTTTCGCGCCACTTGAGCCCGGCCAGGATGCCGCCCACGACCAGCCCGCCCAGGAAAACACCCTTGCCGCTCAGCAGGAAGGCTTGTGGGTCGCTCGTGGACTCGGCGAAGTTCATCAGGAGGTAAAGCCCTTTCCATCCGAGAACAAAACCGATCAGGCCGCTGCCCAGCAGCTCCCAAGGCGTGGCGGGCAGCCCGATGGTGACCTTGCGGAGGTAGGGCTTCAAAACGCCGTCACGTTCCTTGCGCTTCAGTTCAAGACCCAGCGTCCAGCTGGCGAAAATGAACGCCACGGCCACGAAGAACCCGAAGCTGTTCAGGAACCTGAGGAAGGGAACATCAAGACCGGTGAGGTCCAGTAGGGCGTGGTAGATGGTCGGGTACATTCGGTCGGCAACAGGTTAGATCGCTACAGGGTCCTTGTAGCGTCGCTCCGATATGTATCGGAGCATCGGGTCGACTGATGATCCGTCGATCGGGGAAACGCCTCCGGTGATCTGTCCTTCACCGTTGATCCGTAGAAGCGTAACGGGAACCACGGTATTCACCAAGGTCGGGTCATAGACCAGCGAAACTCGGAGGTAGTTGTCGGTATAGCCTTGCATGGTCGCTTCGTTGGCGTTGTCTTCACCGTGCTCGAACAATACCGGTCGCGTGCTGCCAAGGTGTCTTTCGTAGAATGCGCGTTGCAGTTTGCTGCTCAGGATGCGCAGTTGTTTGGTACGTTCGCGGCGCACCTCCATCGGGATGCTGTCGTCCATGCGAACTGCCGTGGTGTTGGCACGCTCGCTGTAGGTGAACACGTGCAGGTAGTCCACCGGAATACTGCGCAGGAACTCGTGCGTCTTCAGGAATTCCTCCTCCGTTTCCCCGGGAGTGCCGGTGATCACGTCCACCCCGATGCAGGCATGCGGCATGCGTTCCTTGATGCGGTTTACGCGTTCGGCGTACAAAGCTGTGTCGTAACGGCGGCGCATGCGTTCCAGGATCGTATCGCTGCCGCTTTGCAGGGGCATGTGGAAGTGCGGTGCAAAGCGCTTGCTGTCGGCAACGAAATCGATGATGCCATCGTGACACAGGTTGGGCTCGATGCTGCTGATGCGGAAGCGTTCGATACCTTCCACCTGGTCCAGCGCTTCGATCAGATGGAGGAAGTTCTCGTCGTGTTGCCTGCCGAAATCGCCGGTGTTCACCCCCGTTAGCACGATCTCCTTCACGCCTGCCGAAGCAATTGAGCGGGCCTGTTCCACGGTTTCGGCTATGGTGCCGCTGCGGCTGCGGCCCCGGGCGAGGGGTATGGTGCAAAAGGAGCAGAAGTAGTCGCAGCCGTCCTGCACCTTGAGGAAGGTGCGGGTGCGGTCGTTTGCGTTGTAGGAGGGTACGAAAGTGCGGACGTCCTTGATGGGGGAGAAGATCGCTTCGCTGCGGCTGCCTCCCGTTGAGTCAGGCTCGCGATGACCGTCGTTGGCTGACGCCAGGCGCCGGTCGATGTGCGCGGCGAGGTCGAATTTCTCGTTGGCACCCAGCACGAGGTCCACTCCCGGTATAGCGGCGATCTCCTCGGGCTTCAGTTGCGCATAGCAGCCTACCACGGCGATGAAGGCCTCCGGGTTGATCGCTTGGAAGCGCCTCACATGACGGCGGCACTCCTTGTCGGCGTTCTCCGTCACGCTGCAGGTGTTCAGCACGAACACATCGGGCCGCTCCTCCTGCCTCACCTTGGCATAGCCTGCCTCCTCCAGCGAACGGGCCAGGGTGCTGGTCTCGCTGAAGTTGAGCTTGCAGCCCAAGGTGTGGAAGGCGACGGTGCGTGTGTGGCGCATGGGCTGCTGTTGGGCATGTGCCCACTTGCTCAGGGACGACGAGGGGTCCGATGCGAGCGGCGGCAAAGGTACCGAAGGGGCGTTGAACCGTTTGGTTTTCGCTGAAAGCGGCAATGGTATGTTGCGCTCATCCGGGCAGGTGTTCATCAACGCTGGATACAGCTCGACATTTACTTGATATTGCAATGGTGATCAAGTTGGTGGGATCAACTGTGGGGTTATAGCCTTCGGAGCGACATGCACGCTTGGCCTCAAAGCCTGGTCGAAAGCCGCTATGGCGGTTTTCTGGAGCACGATGTACTTGGCCTGATCATGGGAAGCGCGGATTTCGAACGACACTTTCAGCTTCTGGGCATGATCGGCTATGGATCAGCGGTCCCCTCGAGTGTTGTAACCGTCCGGGCAACCATTCGTATCAACCGCGTCTTCATACCACTCTGACCGAACATCTTCGACGCATGGAACGCATCAGGACCCTCGAGCGCGAGCAGCTCATCCGATTCAGCATGGTCGTATTCACTGTGCTCGCCCTTCTTTCCTTCAGCTTGGCGCACGCTGCCTAAGCCTGAGTCCTAGCGCATAAGCGTGCCGCCCCGTACTTTTCGGGGATGAAACGCTTGTCCACCCTGCTGGTTGTCCTTCTTCCGTTCTGGACCCTTGCCCAGAACACCTCGAACGCCCTGCTCTGGAGCATATCGGGCAACGGGTCTGCGCGCACCAGCTATGTCTATGGCACGGTGCATAGCAAGGATGATCGGGCGTACACCTACGTGGATGCGGTCACCGGCCTTATGGTCGAGGCCTCCACGATAGCCGGGGAACTGGACCTTGCAGCAGCCAAGGTGGATCCG
>JBIIYD010000199.1:0-5795 GCA_044347005.1 Flavobacteriales bacterium
GAAGGCGTCTCCTCCAGCTTCGAGCTGACCCAGGAACAGAACCAGTTCCTCAGCGCCCAGCAGAGCTACATCCAGCGTCTGGTGGACCTGGTGAACGCCCGCGCCGAACTGCGCAAAGCCCTTGACCGTTTCTGAATCCCATGACCGCACACATCCCCATGCGCCTTCTCTTCTTCATCCCCCTGTTCGCCCTGTTGGCCGCCTGCGGCGGACCGACGGACACCGCCACCGACGTGCAGGCCAAGCGCACCGAGCGCGACTCCTTGAAAGCGGAGCGTGAAAAGATCAACGCCGCCATCGCCGAAGTGGAGGCATGGCTTGGCAAGAACGATCCGGAACTGGCCCGCACCCTGCCCTCGGTGACCACCTTTTCCCTCGCGCCCCGCGAGTTCGCGCACTACACCGAGGTGCACGGCAGCGTGAAGGCCGATGAGAACGCCCTGCTGTTCAGCAGCACGGGTGGCGAGGTGCGCCGCGTGCTGGTGAAGCCCGGACAGTCCGTGCGCAAAGGCCAGGTGATCGTGGACATCGACACCGATGCGCTGCGCCAGAACATCGAGCAGGCGCGTTCCAGTGTGGAGCTTTCCCGCACCGTTTACGAGCGGCAAGCCAAGCTCTGGGAGCAGAAGATCGGCAGCGAGGTGCAGTTCCTTGAGGCCAGGACCCGCAAGGAGACCAGCGAGGCACAGCTCGCCGGGCTGCAGGACCAGTTGCGCAGCGCGCAGGTCATCGCACCCTTCGATGGCGTGGTGGACGAGGTGTTCCCGAACGTGGGCGACATGGCCAACCCCATGCAGCCCGTGGCCCGCGTGGTGAGCCTGGGCAAGGCCAGCATCGAATGCGACGTGGCCGAGGACCTGTTGAACAAGGTGAAGGTGGGCGACCCCGTGCAGGTGGTGCTGCCGGAGAGCGGCGAGACCACCGAGGCGCGCATCGACCAGATCGGCCAGTACATCAACCCGAACAACCGCACCTTCAAGATCACCGTGCGCATGGCCAACGGCAGCCAGCTGCGTCCCAACCAGTTGGCCAACGTGCGCATCCGCGACGAGGAGGCGAAGGACGCGCTGGTGATGCCCGCCCGTCTGGTGATGGAGAACAGCGCCGGCGAGAGCTATGTGTATGTGCTGGACCAGAAGGACGGCACCGCCCGCAGCCGCAAGGTGATGGTGAAGGTGCTGAGCGCTCAGAGCGGCGAATTGCTGATCGAGCGCAGCGCGGCCGGTCTGCAGGGCGGCGAGACGCTCATCGATCAGGGTTCGCGCCTGGTGGTGGACAAGCAGGAAGTACAGGTGATGAAAGGGGTCTGAGCCCGGGGCGATCTCGGATAGAACGAACAGAACCGACAGCCAATGTCAAGCATCAACGGTCAACAGGCCAGGAACGACAAGGAGTTCAGCCTCAGCACCTGGGCGGTGGACAATCGCGCCACTGTGATGGTGCTCACCGTGCTCATCGCGCTCACCGGCATCATGGCCTACACGGGCATGCCCCGCGAGGCCTTCCCCGAGGTGGTGACGCCGGAGATCTATGTGGGCACCGCCTATCCCGGCAACGCGCCGGATGATATGGAGAAGCTCATCACGCGTCCGCTGGAGAAGGAGATCAAGACCATCACCGGCATCGACGAGATCAACTCCACCAGCGTGCAGGGCTTCAGCACCATCCAGGTGAAGTTCGATTTCAACGTGACGCCCACCGAGGCGCTGCGCAAGGTGAAGGACGCCGTGGACAAGGCGAAGGCCGACCCCGACTTCCCCACTGACCTGCCTGCCGAACCGAACATCTTCGAGATGAACCTCTCGGAGATGATGCCCATCCTGAACATCAACCTCAGCGGTGACTACAGCCTGGACCAGCTGAACGAGTGGGCCGAGGAACTGGAGGACCGCATCGAGGACCTGCCGGAGATCAACAAGGTGGAGATCCGCGGCGTGCCCCAGAAGGAGGTACGCATCAGCCTGGACCTGCCCAAGATGGAGTCGCGCCAGATCAGCTTCCAGGATGTGGCCGGCGCCATCCAGAGCGAGAACGTGAGCATCAGCGGTGGTGAGGTGCTGGTGGACGGCCTGCGTCGCAGCATCAGCGTGAACGGGGAGTTCACCGACATGGAGCAGGTGCGCTCCATCATCGTGAAGCAGGAGAACCTGGACATCGTGCGGCTGGGCGAGATCGCCGATGTGGACTTCACCTATGAGGAGCCCAACAGTTTTGCCCGCGAGTACGGTGCGCCGGTGGTGATGCTGGACGTGATCAAGCGCAGTGGCCGCAACCTGCTGGTGGCGAGCGACAGCATCAAGAGCATCCTGGCACATTACCAGGAGAACCACTTCCCGAAGGACCTGCACGTGACGCTCACGGGCGACATGAGCGACCAGACGCGCACGCAGGTGGAGGAGCTGGAGAACAGCATCATCTTCGGCATCCTGCTCGTGGTGGGCGTGCTGATGTTCTTCCTCGGCCTGCGCAACGCGCTCTTCGTGGGCATCGCCATCCCCATGAGCATGCTGCTGAGCTTCCTGGTGCTGAACGCCATGGGCATCACGCTGAACATGATGGTGCTCTTCTCCCTGGTGCTGGCCCTGGGCATGCTGGTGGACAATGGCATCGTGGTGATCGAGAACACGCACCGCCTGATGAGCGAAGGGCAGGACCCCATCCGCGCCGCCAAGAACGGTGTGGGCGAGGTGGCCTGGCCCATCATCGGCAGCACGGCCACCACCGTAGCGGTGTTCATCCCACTGATGTTCTGGCCGGGCATCATGGGCGAGTTCATGAAGTTCCTCCCGCTCACCCTCATGGTGGTGCTGTCGAGCTCGCTCTTCGTGGGCCTGATCATCAACCCCATGTTGGCGGCACGCTATATGAAGGTGGAACAGGAGGGCCCCACGCGCTTCCTCACCTTCAAGGTGGGTGGCGTGATGACCGTGCTCGGTCTCCTCTTCGGCATCATCGGCCATTTCGCAGGCATCAAGCCCCTGTTCACCTTCGGCACACTGGCCTTCTCCTTCGGGATCTTCGGCTACATCAATCACTACTTCCTCTATCCCTGGTCCATGACGTTCCAGAACGTCACCATGCCGCGTGTGGAGAAGTGGTACCGGAACTTCCTGGCCAGCATTCTCGTCGGCCGTCGTCCGCGCTACATGCTGCTGGGCACCGTGTTGTTGCTGATCTTCTCCTTCGCCCTGCTCATTGCGTTCCCGCCGAAGACGCTGTTCTTCCCGATCAATGAGCCGCTCTACGTGAACGTGTTCATCGAGAAGCCCATCGGCACGGACATCAAGGAGACGGACGCCACCACACGCGAGATCGAGGCCCGGGTGTTCCGCCTGCTCTCCGATCCGATGTACAACGAGGTGGTGACCGATACGCTGCCCGATGGCACCACGCGCCAGGACACCGTGAACTTCCTGGTGACGAGCGTGATCGCCCAGGTGGGCGAGGGCACCAGCGACCCCGCTGCGGGCCCGTCCATGGCCGCCACACCGCACAAGGGCCGTGTGCAGGTGAGCTTCGTGAAGTATGCCGAGCGACGCGGTTTGAGCACCCTGGATGTGATGAACGCCGTGCGCGAGGCGGTGCGGGGTGTGCCCGGCGTCACCGTGATGGTGGACAAGGATGCTGCTGGACCACCGGCAGGAAAGGCCGTGAACATCGAGATCAAGGGCGATGACGTGAACGGCCTGATCACCGAAGGCGAACGCCTGCGCCAGTTCCTCATCGGCCAGCACATCGCGGGCATCGAAGAGCTGAAGTTGGACATCGAGCTGGGCAAGCCCGAGATGCCCGTGGACATCGACCGCGCCAAGGCGCGTCGGTATAATGTGAGCACCTTCGCCATCGGCGACGCCCTGCGCACCGCGCTCTATGGCCGCGAGGTGAGCACCTACAAGGAAGGGGAGGATGATTACCCCGTGAACCTCCGCCTGAAGGACGAGTACCGCTACGATCCCGAAGTACTCACCGGCATGCGCGTCACCTTCCGTGACCAGACCAACGGCCAGATCCGCCAGGTGCCCATCAGTGCGCTGGCCACCACCCGCTACACCAGCACCTACAGCGCTGTGAAGCGCAAGGACCTCACCCGCATGGTGCAGGTGCAGAGCAACGTATTGGGCGACTACAACCCCAGCGAAGTGGTGCAGAAGGCACAGGATGCCATGCAGGGCTTCGATAAGGACCCGCGGTACACATACGAGTTCACCGGGGAGATGAAGGAGCAGGCCAAACAGATGAGCTTCTTGAGCACCGCGTTGATGATCGCCGTGTTCCTGGTGTTCCTCATCATCGTGGCCCAGTTCAACAGCAGCAGCCTGCCCACCATCATCATGTTCTCGGTGATCTTCAGCCTCATCGGGGTGTTCCTTGGGTTGGTGATCTTCCGCATGGAATTCGTGGTGATGATGACCATGATCGGGATCATCTCCCTGGCCGGTGTGGTGGTGAACAATGCGATCGTGCTCATCGACTTCATGCAGCTGCTGCAACAGCGGCGCAGGGCCGAGCTGGGCATGGCAGAGGATGAGCCGCTGCCCATGGCCGAGGTGGTCCTGGCCGTGGAGGATGCCGGGGCACGCCGCCTGCGTCCCGTGCTGCTCACGGCCATCACCACGGTGCTGGGCCTGATCCCCCTCGCGATCGGGTTGAACATCAACTTCTTCACCCTCTTCACCGACCTCGATCCGCAGTTCACGCTCGGTGGTGACAACACCGCCTTCTGGGGTCCCATGAGCTGGACGGTGATCTTCGGTCTCACTTTCGCCACCTTCCTCACCTTGGTGATCGTGCCGGTGATGTACCTGATATTGGCCAAGGTGAAGTACCGTTTCCGGAAGGTGAAGCCCGCAGTGAGCGACAACGGTGCGGCAGTGAAACGGGAACCCGCCTTGGTATCCTGATCGACCATGCATCTCTTGGAACGGCCCCGGACACCCGGGGCCGTTCGTTTTTCGCAGGGCTTGTGAACACCCGGGGTGTGGATCCTTGGTGGTCCGGGTTCTTAGCGGACCACGCCTTCCCCGGTAAGTTCGCATCATGTCTTCGGCTCTTCGTGCTCTATCGGTCCTGCTGTGGCTCATGGTCGGCGGTCCCTATGTCTCCTTCGCGCAGACCACCTCCACGCTCAGCGGTCGCGTCACGGACGCCACCACCTCCGCTCCGCTGGCGGGTGCCACGGTGCAACTGTTCCATGGCGACAGCAGCACCATCGGCGGCACCACGGATGCCAGCGGAGCCTTCCGACTCACCGATGTGCCCACGGGGATCCACCGCGTGCGCGCCAGCTTCGTGGGCTATGCCGCGGCTGAGATCCCCGAGGTGTGGGTGCGGCGCGGAAAGGAGGAAGTGGTGAGCATCGCGCTGCAACGCTCGGTGAGCGAGATCGCAGAGGTGGAAGTGAGGGCCAGCGCACCGCAGCGCATGAACACCCTGAGCGCGCACACCCTTACCGTGGAACAGAGCCTGCGTTATCCGGCCACCTTCTTCGATCCCGCGCGGCTGGCCATGAGCTTCGCCGGTGTGGCCTCCACCAACGACCAGGCCAACCACTTCAGCGTGCGCGGCAATGGTCCGGCGAGCAATGCCTGGCTGCTGGAAGGGGCCGAGATCGTGAACCCCAACCACCTGACCAACGCGGGCACGGCCAGCGACTACCCAACCCTGAGCGGTGGCGGGACCACCATCCTCAGCGCGCAGATGCTGGGCACCTCCCGCCTGCTGATGGGTGGCCTCACCGCACCCTACGGCAATGCACTCGGCGGACTGATGGACCTGCAACTGAGGCCGGGTATCAC
>JBIIYD010000027.1:0-18533 GCA_044347005.1 Flavobacteriales bacterium
CGACTGTGCTCCTGGGGAGAGTGGATCGTTGCATGTAATTTGAGCATCGGGCTGAACATTGCGAATATCCGTGACAACTACGAGTGGACCAACTCCACGGCCAACGGGAACTTCAACGCACGGGTGGCCGGCGGCACGTGTACCGTGGGTGGAACCGCCACCGACATCGGCATCCTGTACAACTACCGCTGCTGCAAAACGCGATGACCCCACGTTGCACCCATACCTCTGCGACACTCGGCCAGGTGGTGCTTCTTTGCACCGTCTTTCTGGCCTTGCAGGTGCGACCGGCAGTGGCACAAACCATGCTCCTGTCCGGTGGTACGATGAGGGTAGGCTCCGGAACGCGCATCGGAGTGACCGGCCCCATCGTGTGGGAGATCGCTCCCGACGCCCAATTGGTGAACGACGGGCGGATCGAGCTGGGCACCCAAGCCTTATTGTCCGAGCCTGACAACGCACCCATCACCGGAAGTGGAACGGAGCACGCCGTGGTCGATGTTGCCGGTGTGCTAGGAACAGTGGAGCCAGGTGGACTTGGCCTTTCCATGACGACCACCTCCATTTTACCCGCCACCGAGGTCATACGAGGCCATGCCGTGTCGCTGAACAACGGTACTGACGAGAGTATTGCGCGGTGGTTCCTGCTGGACCCCGGGCCTGGACCAGCCGTCGAACTCGAGCTTGTATTGCGCTATGCAAGCCCTGAACTGAACGGGAACAGCGGAAGCACCTTGGCCTTGTACACTGGAACGGAAATGTCCGGTCCGTGGTCCTTCATGGCCGGATCCGCCGATGCCCAGGGCCGCACGGTCGGCAGCACATGGCAAGGACCTTGGGGCTACCTCACGGCATTCACACAAGGCATCATTACGCACGCTCCGGAGGTCGGTCCGCAGCCGGGTATGTCACTGTGGCCAACGATAACGAACGACCTTGTGACGGTGGCCATTACCGGCGAAGCAGGCACTGCCGATGTCCAGGTCTTCGATGGCGCTGGACGTTCGGTCGCGCTTACTCCTGCCCCACAACAGGACGGCACCTACCTGTTGCATATCGGTCACCTTGCGGCAGGCCTCTATGTGGTGCGGGTGAACGGAATGCTCGCCGGACGCGTGATCAAGGAATAGCGGATCGGTCGCGGGGGGACGGTCCCGCTGCATCATATACCTGGTAGAGCAGATCGATGGTGGTCCGTGTGACCGATGGCCAGGAAAAGCGTTCCGATACGAGCGCATAGGATGCCGCACCCATCCGGGCCAGTGCCGTCGCGTCCATTTCGGCCAGGGACGAAACCGCTTGGTACAGCGCTTCATCATCACCCTTTGGAAGCAGGAAACCGTTGGGCGGGCCGACCAGTTCGGCAGTGGCACCCACATCGCTCACCAGCACAGGCCTTGCCCGCGCCATGGCCTCCAGAACGACCGTGGGCATGCCTTCGAAACGTGTGGGAAGCACCAAGGCATGGCATTCTTCGTAGAGCCTGAACAGTGTGCCATCGTCCACACGGCCCAGGAGCCCCACGTTGGCCGGAAGTCCTTCGGCCTTGTATTCTTCCAGCAGGGGGCCATCGCCGGCCAGCTCGAAGCGCACGTGTTCCAGCCCCTTGTGCCCTTCAAGCCTACGGGCCACCTTCATGAGCACATCGAGGCCTTTGTTGAAGGCGAAACGGCCCACGAACAACAAGCGCAATGGTCCGCCCAAGGCCGGGTATGCGACCGGTTCATTCGGCACATCCACGGCATTCGGTACCACCGCCACCCTGCACTTGGAACCCTGCACAAGCCCTTGCAGAATAGTGGTCAGTCGTCCCCCGAGCGAAACCACACGGGCGCTGTGCCGCACGATATGGCGAAGCACCATGCGGAAAGGCAGGCCCAAAGCCCTTTCCTTGAGCGATATACCTTGGAACATTTCCAGACCGTGCGGGTTGACCACCAACCTGGACGAATAGCGCCCGATGTGCCGCCACACCGCGAAACCCTGTGAGAGGACAACGTCCGGTCGCAGGAGATCGAGTCGTTCGGCCATCCTTCCGCTGTAGTGCCAAAGCTCTTTCAGGTAAAGCTTATCCGTCCGGATGGGCGGCACGTGCACTTCGTGGATACCAAGGGCCGGATCGAACTGCGGGACCGGATGCGGGTGAAGCACCGTCAGCCGCACCCTTCCACTGCGGGCCAGATGCTCCGCCAACAGGCGCGAATGGCGTTGCATACCACCCACCGCCAAGGGGAAGACCCCATCGGTGCATAAGGCAACGTGCATCGGACCCTGCATTCGCGTTGTTCTAAGGCTCTTGGTGACCTGACGGGCACAATGCCCTTATGCGGTCTACGTCCATTGCGCCACGTCCTCTTTCAGCAAGGTGGCTACACCCTCGTCGATGCCCCAGCGAGGCTTCCATCCGGTGACCTTTTCCAGCTTGGAGACATCGGCCAGCAGGTGCATGCGTTCCACCTTGCGCACGCGCTGGGGGTCCACTTCCACGGTGAGCTTTTCGCCCAGCTGGCGTTCGAAGGCTTCCACTATCTCGCTCACCGAATACTCGATACCCCTTCCGATGTTGAAGACCTGGAACCCGGACAAGCGCGCAGCGAGCAAGGCCTCGATGGCCCGGCTCATGTCCTCGGTGTGGATGAAATCACGCTTCGGTGCAAGGTTCCCCAATTTCAAGGTGCGGTGGCCGGCGATCACCTGTCGCTGGATCTCCGGGATCAGGTGCGGGTTGGTTTCATTGGGCCCGAAAGCGTTGAAGAAGCGACCTACAAGGGTGGTAAGGCCCGTGCGGTAATGGAATTCGGAGGCGAGCTTTTCCGTAGCGAGCTTGGTGATGCCATAGATGTCCATGGGTCCCGTGGGATGCTCCTCCTTCATGGCTTCATCGGCGATCGGGTAGACGGCAGCCGTGCTGGCGACGAAAACCTGCTTCACCTCTTCCGTGGCAGCACAGGCATCGAGCACGTTGATCGTCCCCGTGATGTTGATGTCGGCCGCCTCCAGGGGGTGTGCGTTGCAATACGGGATGAAGTGTACAGCGGCCAGGTGGAGCACCTGCGATGGACGGGCCAGGTAGAATGCCTTCAGGACGGCGTCCCGGTCGCGGATATCCACTTTGTGGAAACGTTCGTCGGGCACCGGGGCAAGGTGACGGCGACCAAAGGACAGATCGTCCAGGACGCTCACCTCATAGCCTTTGGTAACCAGGTGACCGCCCAAGGCGGACCCAATGAAACCGGCGCCACCAGTGATCAAGACCCGTTCAGCCATGCCGCGAAGATAGGTGAGCAGCGGGTTGCACATTTTCGACGGGACAAGGCAGTGCCCAGCTACGACCCGGGGTCTGCGCCGTTGTGGTCGGCCGGACCAATGCCCCGAGCGATACACGAAGGCGACCCACCCTAAGCGGGGATAGTAGGGCAGCTACCTTTGGCGGCATGCCGATCCCCGGTGAACACGTCCTGGTCGTAACGCACACCTTCCCACCGGAATGGGGCATTGGCGGCCGTCGATGGGCCAAGTTCGCAAAGGCCCTTGCGCATCGGGGTTGGACGGTACATGTGATCTGTGCCGAAACACCCGACGGCAACACGATATCCCCTTGGACACCGGACGTACAGCACCCCGGCATCGTGGTACACACCCTGCCCAGGCTCTACCCGCAAGTGATCACCCGCTGGCCGATCACGCGTTTGGTGGACAAGCTGGCCTACCGCTTCTGGATGCATGCCCTACCCCTCCTGTGCAAAGGCAATCATTTGGATACGGCTGTCCTTTGGCGCAAGCAGTTCCTGAGAAAAGCCGGCGAATTGATCGACACCCATGGCATCCGGAACGTGATCGTGTCCGGTGCACCGTTCCGGCTGTTGGTGGATGCGTTGGAACTGCGATCGGCACGACCACGATTGCATCTTGTCGGGGATTTGCGCGACCCGTGGACCTGGGGACATTTGTACGGCCTGCCCAACCTTCCGAAGCAGCGCTTCGCGCAGGAGCAGGCCATGGAACAAGCCGTGATCGCAGGCTTCGACGCGATCATGAGCCCCGGCCTTGAGATCATCGAACACCTGCATGCGGCCTATCCGCAACATGCCGCTAAATGCAAGCAGCTGCAGCACGTGTTGGACCCGGACGACCTCCCGGTCACCATGCCCCGAAAACAGGGTCCTCCTCGACAGCTGATCTACGCCGGCGCGTGGTATGGCACCGATGAAGCCGTGACCTACCTCAACGGCCTGATCGACGCATTCCGAGCGTTCTCTGCAAAGCACCCTGAGCGCGCCCGTGAGGTCCGTTTCGACCTGTACGTCACAGCGAACGACACCCGCAAACCCGAAGCGTTGGTGCGCGCTGCAGGCCTGTCGGACAGGATCCGTTTCCATGCGCCGCTCCCTGCCAAGGAGATCCTTGAGCGCATCGCACATTCGGATGCTGCCGTGGTCTTCACCCCTGATGAGATCAAGGACGTGATCAGCACCAAATTCAACGAACTGTTCCACCTGCGTATCCCCGTGATCCATGTGGGCGGTTCGGGCAGCATCAGCGCGTTGATCGAGGAGCACCGTCTCGGCTGCTCGATACGGGTGGCCGAGCTGGCCACCGAACTGCCCGCCCTGCTTGCGGGCGATCGCCCCCTTGAGGTGGACCGGAGCTACGATACGGGGCCCGTGCTCCTTGAACGGATCACCGATCGACTGGTGAGCGAATTCATGCAGTGATGCGGGCAGCGATCGGAATATCCGGTCGAACGATCCTGCGGGTCGGTCCAGGTCCGGCACGATCGATGTGCGTGGCAGGCGTACCGGCACGGTGGACCAATGCGATCAGCCCCTGGTCAACAACTGGAAGAGAAGCAAATTGATCCCCGGAATTCGAAAGGGCAGCAGGTTGTAGTGGCGAGTTAGCCGCAACAGGAAACGCTTCGGAGGCGGCAACCCGGAGGTCCACGAGGCGGCAAGCAGCTGTTCTTCCAGACGACGCAAGGTGGCAACACCGATGCGTCCATCCTTGGCATGCAACAGCACTTGCAGGTAGGTGCGCAGGATGATGCCCAGCAGAAGGTCCGGGCATCCCTTGCGTTCCGCGGCATCCAGGAACTTCTCCCGGTACATCACCGCCGATCGGCTGAATCGCTCCAACAGGGGTTCCGGGTCGATCACTTTGCGTTCCTCGGCGATGCGGTACCAACAGTCCGGTGTGCCGGGGAACAAGCGGTAGCGCACCCCTGCGTGGAGCAGAGCTCGGGTGTGCAACTCAACATCCTGGTGCCGTGTGAAAGCTTCGTCGAAACCACCAAGACCACGCAGGAACTCCCGGTCCCAGATGGGCTGCATCGTTTGCCAAGGCAGCTTGTGGCGGAAAAAATCCTCCAAGGGACGGTGGGAATCGGGCACCCAGCGCTGACCGTTGTCGCCCGGGGAATTGCTGAACACCTCCATGGTGAATACGGCAAGATCGAGCCCACTGCCTTTCATCACGGCCAGGCGATCGTGCACGCAATGCGGTGCCAACAGGTCGTCCGCATCCAGGAAGATGATGTACCGGCCGAGTGACTGTGCAATGCCCAAGTTGCGGCAATGGTTGGCGCCCACGTTGGTGCGCAAGGCAGTGACCTTGATCCGCGGATCCGCGGCAGCAAAGCTGTTCAGCAGGTCCGGACTGCCATCGGTGGAAGCATCATCGACCAGGATCAGTTCCCAGCGACCATCGGTCTGGGCCTGCACGGATGCGACCATGTCGCCGATGTACGTGCGTTTGTTGTAGCTGGGTACGATGATCGACACCAGGGGGAGTGCGTCCGCTAGTCCATCCGGTCGTGACCACTCCGTGGATGCCGGAGCGAGGTGCTTCAGGATGGTGCGGTATTCCCGGTCGAAAGCCTCCTTGGTGAAGCCCTTTGCTGCGCAGCCCTTCAAGTATTCCCGCCGGGCCTTGTCCGGTCTTTGCAAGTCCAAGGTCCGGCCGGGCATGACCACCAAGCCGAGGCCCTCCTGCTCGACCAAAGCGCTCAGATCGCCCACGTTCTCGGAGATCAGGACGGGAAGGCCGGCACTGAGGTATTCGGCGAACTTGGTCGGTGATGCCACCTGGTTGGTCACGCACGGATCTCGCAGCAGCAGGCCATGATCGCAATCCAGCAACATGGCACGAACCTCCCGATGCCTGACCCAACGCCTCGCCACCTGCTGTGGGAACTTCGTGCTCAGATCCCCGATGCAGGGATGGTCCTCACTGAGAAAAAGGATCCGGTTGGTCGCGCTCGCACCCAACCAGGGCAGCAAGGTGTCATACACCAACATCAGGGATTGCCAGCCCACCACGGTGCCCGAATAGACAAGGACCAGATCGTCGACGCCCCATCCGAACATCGACCGGACCTCGATACCACCGACCAGTTCATTGGATTCCGCGGAGCGGCCGAGCGTGCAGGGTATCACCAGGTGTCGTTCGCCGGTGTAGCGGAACCGCGAACGCCAGTGTTCCACCAATGCGTTGCTCACGCTCAGGCGTACGTCGGCCAGGTGCACCACCTCGTCCTCCAGCTCGGCACTCTCGGCGATCAGCTTGTCGTTGTCCACCACGCGGAATTCGGCCCATTCGGCACCGTAGGCGGCGCGTGCATCGAAACACACCTGCGAAACGCGGCCTGCTTCGCGCAGCCGGATGGCCAAGGCAGTGGCGAAAATGCCACGTGCCACGATGCCCGAGGGTTTGAACCAGAGGCAGGCGAGGTAGACCCAGATCCAGTTGACGCGCCAGTTGTGGGCCCGGGGCACCATGGGCAGTACGGTGGCACCGGAGCAATGTTCGCGGATGAGCCGTCGTGAGCGGGAATACCCGCGCAAAGAGACCAAGGCCACCAGGTGCACCCGACCTTGGTCCAAGGTATTGAGGTGGTCGACCACATCGGTCACCTGGCTCCAATACACCCCGGAAGGTTGGTCGTTGTATGTGAGGTAGAGGATCACAGGGCAGGGATCAGTGCTTCGAACACACGCTCCGTGGCCTTGCCGTCCCACAGTTCAGGGATCGCTCCCTTCTTGAACTCGCCCCGCTCGATCCGGTCGATCGTTCCTGCCAATAACGCCTTGTCGAACGTGATGAGTTCGTTCGTTCCCTGCGTTACGGTGATCGGTCTTTCCGTGTTGGGGCGAAGCGTAAGGCAGGGGATCCGCAGATACGTGGTCTCCTCCTGGATGCCTCCGCTGTCCGTGAGAACGAACGCGCTGGTGGCCATTACCTTCTGGAACGCGAAATAGGCCAGTGGTCCACAGAGGTTGAGCCCAGGGATACGGGCGCACCGTTCAAGAAGACCGCTGCGCTGAAGGTTGTTGCGGGTGCGCGGATGCAGCGGGAACACGACCGGGTACCTTGCTGCCAGCCAGACCATCAGATCGACCATTCGCTCGAGCCCTTGCGGGTCGTCGACCGTGGCAGGGCGGTGCATGGTGACCAGCACATGCTTGCCCGCTTCAAATTCCAATCGCTCCAGCACCGGATCGGCAGCGATGCGGTCCTTGAAGGCCACCAGGGTATCGATCATGGTATTGCCCACCAGGTGGATGTTCTCCGGTGACGCGCCTTCGCGCCTGAGATTATCCTCGCCGCTGTGCTCGGTAACGAATAAATGCCGCGCGACCCGGTCGGTTATCACACGGTTGACCTCCTCGGGCATGGTCATGTCACCGTTGCGTAGGCCCGCTTCCACGTGCGCGAGGGCAAGGCCCATCCTGTTGGCGGTCAGAGCTGCGGCGAGCGTGCTGTTCACGTCGCCCACCACCACCATGGCATCCGGGGCGCACCTTCGTACAACGGGCTCCAAGGCGAGCATGATGCGGGCCAGTACCTCCGTGGGTGTCCCGGGCAGTATGCCCAACCAATGGTCGGGCCGCATGCCGAACTGTTCGAAGAACACCGTGCTCATGGGGTCGTCGGTGTGCTGGCCGGTGTGCACCAGTTCGACATGCACGTCGCCACGCGCTGCCGCCACCTCCTTGAAACGGGTCACCTTCATGAAATTCGGGCGCGTCCCCACCACCACCATCAACTTCTTCATGCCGGTGTGCGGGTTCGGGTGGCGATGAGGTATTCATCGCTCGGCGTGTCGCTCACCTTGCGGGCCGGGGCGCCAGCGATGGTCATGTGCCCATCCGGAAAGGACCGGTTGACGACGCTGTTGGCCCCGACCACGAGGTTGTCGCCCAAGGTGACCCCCCCGAAGATCTTCGCGCCGGGCCCGATGTAGCAGTTGTCGCCGATCACCGGTACGGGTTCCGGCGGTGGACCCGGGCGTGTACCGATGACCACGTCCACGTGCAGCCTGCAGTTCTTCCCGATGCGGGCATCGGGGTGGATGATGATGGTGCCCCGATGTGCGATGGAAAGCCCGGGACCACAGGTGTTGGGCGGTATCTCGAAACCACAACGCACCGATTGGCGGTGCAAGCGGTAGGAATAGTACTTGCGCAGCAGCGAATGGAACGGGTCGCTGCGCGAACCGCAGTTCAGGTGGTACTCCACTCGCCTCAGCAGGCGTTGGAAAAGCCACACCTCATCGTAGATCGGATTGAAGCGCGCGGTACGTCGCAACTGAAGGCGATCGGCCTCCCGATAAGCGAGCATATCCGCGTAGGACCTGATCATGTTCCGAATCCGACCGGCCGATGGGCCATGGCAAGGTTCCAAAGTACGGGCCTTCGCAGCGTACCCACAAGACCGACTGGTGCCGCGATGTGTTAAAGGATGCAGGATACCTAAGCATACACGGCGACTATCGGGTGGGATCGGACCGCTGCTCCCGCAACAGGATGTCCGCGATGCGGTCGTACCCCGATGTCGCCTCGAAACGCTCCTTCCACGCAGCGCGCACCCCGGCGCGAAACCCGCCAGTCAGCAATACCTGGCAAGCAGGACCGTCCAACCAGTGCGCCACCTCCGCCGGGCTTGTGTCGACCGGGAGCAGATGCCCCGAACGTGCATCCACGATCTCCCGCACACCGCCCGCATCGGTGGCCAGTAGCGGGATGCCGAACGACGCGGCTTCCATCAAGGCCACTGGAACACCTTCGTGGGCGCTGAGGTGTACGAAGAGGTCGAACGGTTCGGACGCATACGCCTTCAGCACCTCACTATTCGTGGTGTCGCCACGCAACTGCACCCGGATGTGGGCGGGCAGCTTTTCCGCCAGGCTACGGACCAAACCCTGCGACGGGCCGTCGCCGAAATGGGTCCAGGACACGGGGCGCCGTACCAAAGCGAGCGACTCGGCGATGCGTTCCACCCGCTTCCGTGGGTTGGTGTAGGAACAACTGACCAAACGCAGCTCGGGGCCCGGCGACCAAGGCCCGGCACCATGATCGCGACTGCCGAGCCGCACCAGATCCAGCTTCTCCGCCAGCCCCGGATGGCGTGCCCGAAGCGTATCGAGGCCGTCCTGCGCAATGCAGAGCACCCGATCGGCCTGACACATTTGGAAGCGCTGGAAAGGGACCCTACCCCAGCGATCGCCAGACCCGAAAAGATCGGTGCGGTGGGCCATTGTCGTGTAGTGGAGCGGAAACCCGCGCTCCCCCATAAGCCCGAGCAAGGTCGCCCAATCCTCCATCCAAACACTGAGCAGCACCACGCGTTCCGGGTCGTAATGCGCCCGGAAGAAGGTTTCCATGGCTTGGAGCCGTTCGACGCTCTGGCGCGCGTGCGCCAAGACCGATGGCCGCCATGGCACCACCGTGGATATCGACCCACCACGTTCCTTCAGGATCCGGACCAACAGAGCCAGTTCCTGCAAGGTGGCCCATGCGCCCGGTCGTGCGTAGGGGTCCGTCCATAGCGTTCGCACCTCCACTCCTTCGGGTAAAGCCGCACGTCCCGTTCCGGTGAACATGGGGAACACACGGATCCGGTGGAAGCGCGCGGCCCATACCGGCAAAGCGTTCTCGAGGAACACTTCGCCCGATCCCGTCGGGAATTGCCGGGTGAACAGCCAGAGTTCCTTCACTGCCTTTTCGATCGGTCGAGGGGCGACAACAAGGTAAGGACCATGTATCGGAAGCGTGGCCAACCTAGCTTGCCTCCCGCACGCAGATAAGCCAATGTCGTTCTCCAACCGAAGCCGACCAGGTGATGGAACAGGTCGTCCCAGGCTTTTTCCAACCTGCGCTCCAGGACGCGCTGATCGAACACGCACAGCCCACGATCGGTGTCGGCGAGGCGCCGTGTCCATGCCCTGAATTCCCTTATGGAGCGAGGTGTAGGAGGGTGCTTGAAGTAGCGCACCGTGTACATGTGAAGCTCGAGGTCGGCGTCAGAAAGCGGGAACCCGAAGGCGTTGAACGCATGCCGGAACAGCAGGCTTAGGTCCGCAAAGCGATCCCTTCCGAACACCGTATTCTGTGGGCCCACCCGGTAGTGCACCAACGGCTCGTCCAGGTTCGCCAACCGTGTCACACGGCCCAATTCGATCTGGAGCATCCAATCCTCGCCATAGCGGGGCCAATGCTCCCGGTAGCGGATACCGTGTTCCACGAGGACTTTTTTGCGCAGGGCCAGGGTGGGCTGGAAGATGGCCACCCCGAACAACAGCTCGACCCACAATTCCTGGTGCTCCAGCGGCCTCCTCCACTGCGACGCGGGCGCATCCAGCAGGGCCATACGACCACCCAAGGCACCCAGCCCGGGATCGTTCTCCAGACGCTCCACCTGCAAGGCGATACGATCGGCCACGGCCACATCGTCGGCGTCCATGCGCACGATGAACTCGCCCTGTGCTTCGTCGATGCCCCGTTGCGCGGCGAGGCCCGGGCCCACATTGTTCTCAAGGGCTACGATGCGCAACCGAGGGTCCGCAAATGACCGTAGCCGTGCGAGGCTGTCGTCGGTGCTCGCATCATCCACCGCGATGATCTCCAGGTCGCGGTAGGTCTGCGCAAAAATGCTCCCGAAGCAAGCCTCCAGAAAGGGGCCTTTGTTGTACACCGGGACCACAACACTCACCTTGCTCACGGCACCATGGGATTCATCGAACAGCAGTTGCCACGATACCGGTCTTGGCACCGGGTGGCGGGTGAAGATAAATGTTGCCCGTTGGTCGAAGGGATCACTGCCGATGCAGGTCGTGGATCGCGATCAGGCGATCGCAGAACCGGTCGTAGGCGCGCTCCGCCCGGAAATTCGATTCCCAGTATCGCCGAACACCCTCGCGAAAAACAGCAGTGGCCATGGGCGTGTCCCTGAAGCCCTCGATCAGGCGGGCCACCGTGGCGGCATCGACCTCCTTGGGCAAAAGGCGGCCGGTATCGGGCACGACTATGTCGCGAACCCCGCCGGAATCCGTTGCGATGAGCGGGATGCCGAAGCTCGCTGCCTCCTGCAGGACCACGGCTACACCGCCCTCCAGTTCGCTGGTGTGGAGGAACAGGTCCACTTCATGTTCCGCATACCAGCGCATCATTTCCCCGTTGGACACAGAACCGCGTAACCGCACCTCGATATGCGGCGGAAGCCGATCCACCGCATCGCGCAGTGCGGCCATGCCGGGCCCATCCCCGAAGTGGGTCCAACGCACCGGAGTGGAAACCTGCGACAAGGCTTCAACGACCAGGTGCACCCGTTTCCGGGGGATCAGCATGCCGCAACTCACCAACTGCAAGGGCCCTGAAGGCGATGGCCGGGAGCGTCCATGATCGCGCGTACCGAGGCGGGCCAGTTCGAACTTGGAGGCATGGCCGCCGTGCCTTGCCGACATGTGGTCGAGTCCGGCCTGTGAAACGCAGAACAAGCGGTCCACTTGTTCCAATTGCAAGGCCCGGAAGGGGATCATGCCCGATGGCTGTTGATGCTCATAGAGGTCGAAGCCGTGGGCCCTGGTGATGAAGTGCAATTGCGGACGGCGGGTCCGGATCAAGGCCAGGAGCGTGACCCAATCGTGGGCCCAATACGAGTAAAGCACTGTTCTCCCGGGATCAAGATCGGGCAGCAGGACCTTCTCCATGACCCCCATTCGGAATACGAGCTGGCGGATCCGGCTCTGCAATTCGCCACGCCATTCATTGCGCAGCATGGCTGCACCCAGGTCGGTGAGCAACGAACGCAGCAAAGCGACCACCGCATCCGCATTGCGCAGCATCGTTCCGATCCCTGCAGTGGCGTACGGGTCGTCGAAGAGCAGTGTTACCTCTGCCCGTTCGGGCAAGGTCCGCTGGCCGGGAACACGGTGCATGGGAAAGATCCGTACCCGCTTGAAACGGGCCACCAAGGTGGGCAGCTCGTTCTCCAGGAAGGCTTCTCCCGACCCGAACGGAAACTCGTTGGTGAACAGCCAAAGCTCCAGGTCGGCCGCCTCCTGCGCCGCTGCGGTCGTGTCCTTCGGTGGCATGGGCATCAGGTGCTGCGCCGATGCAGCAAGGCATTGAGCCGCACTTTGGCATAATAGGTCAAGCGATCCAATGGCCATCCCCTGCTGATCCGTAGGTGCTCCCAAGCCATGCTCAGGTCGTGGTCGCAAAGCACGTAGAACAAGCGTTCCCAGGATCGTTCCAAACGCGCTTCGAATGCCGCGCGCGGAAAACTGGTGCCGACGCAGGGCAGCGCTCGAACACGGTCCATCCAGGACCGGAAACCCAGGAGCACGGACCGGTCGGGTGGCTGCAGGAAGGTGGGCTTGGTGAGCAGGTGATAGGTGATGTTCTCGGGCGTGGGTTCCAATCCCAACATGGGCAAGCCCACCTTCATCGCTTCCGCCCAACGCACATGCATGTCCTGGCCATGGCTGATGTTCTGGACTCCGGTGCGGTAGTGGACCAACACCCGGTCGAGGTTCGCCATTCGCATAACACCTGCAGCCAGAATGCCGAAGTTCCAATCCTCGCCGATCTTCGGCCATGCCGGATCGAAGCGCAGGCCATGCTGCTCCAGTGCACTTCGCCGGTAAATGGCGGTGGGTTGGAAAACCGGGACGGTAAAAAAAGCTTCGGCCCTGCATGCATCGGGGTCGAGCATCACCGGACGTTCCTGGTCGGGCCGATCGAGGTCCACCACACGCGTGCCGCTCATGCCCAGTTCGGGATGTGCGTCCATGTAACGAACCTGTTCGGCAAACCGTTCCGGCAACGAAATATCGTCCGCATCCACCCGGACGATGTACTCCCCTTGGGCTAGGTCCATGGCCATGCGTACGGCCGCTGCCGGGCCTGCGTTCTCCGTTCTGGCGATCACGCGCAAGCGGGGATCCGTGCAGGCTTGCAGGATGGCCAGGCTGTCATCGGTGCTACGGTCGTCCACGGCGATCACTTCGAGATCGGTCAAGGTCTGCGTGAACACGCTATGCAGGCACTCCAGCAGGTAGGGCCCTTTGTTGTAGACCGGTATGACCACACTGACCTTCATGCAAGGGAACTATCGGCGCGGTCGGGCATGGTACCAAAGAAAAGCCATTTCATGCGGGTGCTTGTTCATGAACGACCGTGCAAAAGGGCCTGGACGATCTTGCCGAGGATGATGCGCAATTGGCCAAGGTGATAGCGCAAAGGCAGCGATGGCGAAGGCTCGTTGCGCTGGTCGAAGGCATGCACGAGCACATGAGCGGCTTGGGGACGCACCGTGGCCAGGCGCTGCAACGCTTCGCGCAGCCGCACTGCCTGGGGCTCGAGGTCCTCCAACCTGTCCACTTCGTATCCGTCGAAACGGAACTGCAACCTGTACAAGGTGTCGATGGCGGACAGCACCCGATCACCGGCATTGGCGTAGGCCTCAAGGCAGGTCACATAGCAGTTCAGCAGAAAGGCGAAACCGTATCCCTTTTGCCGGTCGTTGGACAAGCTGGTTTCGCGCACGAGGTAGAGGTAGAGCGGATCGGGCAGCAGCACCACACGGCTTGCAGCAGCGAAACAGCCAACGCATACGATATGGTCCTCCCCTGCATCCACCGAACGCGGCAAGGGCAACGCGGCATACGGCACAATGACCTCCCTTCGAAAAAGCTTGTTCCACAATACGCCCGAGCCGAACTCCAGCCTGCTGAACCGACCCAAGGGGTCATCGTCAACGACCTGGTCTTCGAGGAAACGCACTTTCGGACCCAGATCCTTCCCTTCGGGATCCTCTTGTTGTACGCCGCATACAACGATGTCCGCTTGGGTGCGCTGCATGGCTTCGAGCATCTTCGCCACCATGTCCGGCAGCACCCGATCGTCACCGTCCGCGAAGCCGATGCACGCACCGCAGGCGGCAACGACACCCATAGCCCGGGCCGCATGCGGACCGCCATTCACGGACGAGTGCAACACCTTCAAGCGTTGGTCCTGCAATGCCATACGGTCCAGGATGGCCGCGGTGCCGTCCGTGGACCGGTCGTTCACCACGATCACCTCCAGGCGCTTGTGACTTTGGCCCAGCAGGGAGGTGACACAGCGTTCGATGTAGCGCTCCACGTTGTACGCTGGCACCACCATCGAGACCATCTGTCCATTGGACTTGGCTCCACTTGGAGTGGATATCGAAGAAGGGTGAGACCCCATTTGATCAATGATCTTCATCGCACACATTCACGCGACCCACGATCAATTCTTCGCCGATCGATCCGGGACCTCCGTCCGGAGGAAGCTGTTCAGACGGGTCCTCAACAAGTAGTAAAGTCGATCCGGTCGAAAGGAACGGGACAGGACCATGTGTATGAACCCGGTGCTCCAGCCGACGTCCGCCATGTAATAGAAGAGATTCTTCCATCTGGCCTCCATCATTTCTTCGAAGCGTTCGATCGGAAAAAGACCATTCTTTCGATTCACCTCGTAAAGAAAGTCCATCCAGCGTCTGAGGTCACGAAGGTCCTGCGCAGTCGGCCTGGTCCTGAACGATCGATGCAGCATCAGATGTAGGCGCACTTTTTCGGCATCGGCAGGTATTCCGAAGTAGCGCATGGCCTCCAGGTACAAGGCCGACCTATCGGCAAATGCATCCCTTCCATGACGCTGATTCTGGTCGCCCAGCCGGTAATATGAAAGTTGCTCGGGCAGGTTGGCGATCTTGGTATGGCGAGCAAGCTTGATCATGAACAAATAATCCTCACCTGGCAGAAGCCATTGGGGATCGCTCAGGATACCATGTTCCCGTAGGACCGAACTTCGGAACATGGCGGATCCATACCAAAATGGGTCACCCAGCAGGAAACCCGCGCGGCAATCGCTATCGGTCAACTGGAAGGAACTCATGTTCTCCTCGGTACCAAGGATGGTAGCGTAGGTACCAAGTGCACCCACTTCGGGATGGCTATCCATGTATGCGACCTGTTTGGCAAGTCGCTCCTCACCCATGAGGTCATCGGCATCCAGGATGGCGATGTATTCGCCACGTGCTGCTTCATAACCCCGATTGGCCGAAGCTGCACGACCGGTATTCACAGCACTTTCGAGAATGCGGATCCGGGGGTCCGAGAAGGCACGGACCAGATCAAGTCCCCCATCGGTACTGGCATCATCCACGACCAGTAGCTCGAGATCCTTGAACGTGCTGGCCAAAACGCTCCTGATCGCATCCTCCACATAATCGCGCTTGGCGAAGTAGGTCATCAGGACAGTAACGCGGGGCACGTTCCGGGTGCTCGTGCCTTGATCGCTGTTCATCATCGCTCCGTAAGATGCTTCCATTTCCGTTTGATGCGGAACCCCAACCACCCCGGTACGTCGACGGCCTCCCGAGCCTCTGCGGCCCAAAGCGACTCCTGCCGGGACAAGGGCTCCGCCTCCAAAGGAAGCAGATCCCGCAATGCACGCATGCGCTCGAACTGCCCCCGCTCCATCACCGCATGGTCCCATTTGAGCAGGAAGTGCCGGGCCATCCGGCGCACCAGGTCGCGGTGCTCGCCACCCACCGGGATCCTGCGCAAAGGTCCTGGCATCGACCTGCCAATGGCAAGTATCGAAGCAAGGTCCGGCTGCGCGGTGTCCAGCAACATATTGCGCAGTATCGCGGCCTGTTCCGCGCGGAACCCGGGTCCCGAAAGGGCGGTCTTCGAGGCTCCGTGGGACCGGAAGACCGCGATCACGTCATCGTGCGAGCGCAGTCCATCGCTCCCTTCACGAAAGAGCAGCTGCCACTGCAACTCGAGGTCCATCACGTGATGCAAGGCCTTGTCGCAGCCACCCAAAGTGCGAACGGCATCGGTCCGGAAGAAGGTGCTTTGCTGCACGACCATTGGGTCCAGGAAGAGCGAATGCTCGTTGTGCACGATGGGCCGGTCCGGGAACACACGGTCCGCTCCACCCTCCCGAACTAGCAAACGGCCACGATGCGCCCAAACGCCGGGCTCTTCCGCGAACCAGCGCGCAACGGTGTGCAGGGCACCGGGTAGCAGCACATCGTCACTGTTCAGCCAGGCGAACACCTGACCGGTGGTTCGCTCAAGCCCTTTGTTCAAGGCATCGCTCTGGCCTGCATCGGGCTCGCTGCACCACCACGCCAGGCGGTTCGCATACCGTTCGATGATCGCCCGCGAGCCGTCGGTACTTCCACCATCCACCACGATGTGCTCCAGGTCCGGATAACCTTGGTCATGCACGCTCGCCAGGCACTCCTCCAGGTAGGCCGACTGCTGGAAGCTGGGCGTTATGATCGTGATGCGCGGGGTCATAGGAAAGTGGTCCCGCGTTGCTTGGCGCGCTCACGGTTCACGAGTACCGAGTGCGGCACCGCCTCGGCCAGCGTCTTCAGGTGGTCCCGGACCACGAGCGCATCGGCCTTGCGCAGGGTGACCACGGCCAGCAACAATTCCTTCCACAAGCGCCTCCGTTCAACCGCTGGGTCCAGGTCCAACGCGGGGTCGGCATGGTGTTGCCGAAGCTTTCTTGCACGGTATGTCCGTCGCTCCAGGGCCACATTGGCGGGCGGCCGTTGGCCGCGGTCGTGGTGGATGACGGCCGTGGGCAGCACGCCCACCTTGAGCCCGTGGTAGTGTACCCGGTCCACGTAATTGTTGTCCTCCGTGTAGTGGAAGAACGACGGATCGAAACCGCCCACCGTGCGCAGGCAATGGCCTGTTACCAGCCAGGCCGCCGCGTTCACGAAGCGGATGTCGTACACCCGATCGACGATCTGCTGCGCAGCGAGGTCGTCCTGTAAGCCGGGGCAACCGTCGGGCTCGATCCAGTGTGCGAAATTGGTGTCGAAGGCATCGCCGCTCCCGTTCAGGTGCAGCGGACTGATGATGCCGTATTCGGGATGGTCGGCTGCCGCTTTCACCAAACGCACTACGGTATCGGGAAGCACCCAGGCATCCTGGTTCAGGAGAAAAACATGGTCCGCACCCTGATCGAGCGCCCAGCGCATGCCCTTGTTGTTGGCCTGCCCGAAGCCCAGGTTGGTGGTCGAGGGTATCAGGAGCACCTCCGGATAACCCTGCCGGATGTGTGCCTGCGTTCCATCCGTGGAGCCGTTGTCCACGACCACCACGTCCACGGCCAGGGTGCTGTTGCGCAGGCTTCCGAAACACCGGTCGATCCAGTGCATGCCGTTGTAGGTGACAACGACCACCACGACCCGTGTTCCGCTGCTCTTCATGCCACGGGGTTCAGGATGGGCGCTGTTCCGGCGCGGGGGTTCCGAAGATGCGCGCCTTGATGCGGGCCATGAGCATGGCGAGCAACACCCTGCCGGTGAGTACCGGCTTGTTCCGCTCGCGCTCCAGGCAGGCCAGGTATTCCTGCCGGATCCCTTGCAAAAAGCGCAGCTCGGGTTTGCCGAAGATGTATTCCACCAGCAGCGGCCTGTTCGCCACGGTGGTGCCGATCATGGAACCCTTGCGCACCCGGTAGTCGAAGAACACCTCGTCCACGTGCCGGAACCCCGCCCCTGCCACAGTGCAGCGAAGCCAGAAGTCCCAGTCCTCGTAGCCCATCACGGGCATGTGCTCGTCGTAGCCGTTCACCCGCTGCCACAAGCTTTTGCGGAAGCCTGCACAGGCATCGATCCGGTTGCGCTCCAACAGCTGGTCCAGGTCGTTCGGGCCCAAGGCCCAGCGCCCGCTGCGCTCACCGAAGTATTCGGCATCGCCATAGACCACATCGCATCCGGCATCGCTATCGAGCACTTCGATGCTTCGCTCGATCATGCAGGCCCGCAACCGGTTGTCGGCATCCAGGGGAATGATGTATTCGCCCCGGGCGATGAGGATGCCATTGTTGCGCGCCTTCGCCAGCCCCATGTTCGCCTGCCGCAGCACCGTGTACCGTTCCGTATCCAGACGGTCCAGCACCTCCACGGTGCCCGCTGCGGTGGACCCATCGTCCACCACGATCACCTCCACGCTGGTGCCGATCAAGTTCCCGGGTATGCTCAGCAAGGCCTCTTGCAAGTACTCGCCAAGGTTATAGCACGTGACCACGATGCTCAGTCGTGGACCCGTTCCGTTCGCATCGTTCGATGCTGTGCGAGCTTCGAGCGGATTCATGAATGCTGGGAATTCCTGCGCACAGCTTCGACCTTATACATCATCGTTGCGATAGGACTTTCGGGAAGACCTGCACCGGCATATTCTGGATCCGGGTGAC
>JBIIYD010000200.1:0-5759 GCA_044347005.1 Flavobacteriales bacterium
CGTCGGCTGGCACGCTGACCGCCTACAAGGACGAGGATTGCCTGGTGGATGGCGCGGTTGCCATCGGCGCAGTACCGAACGGTGATGCTTACGTGCCCGAAGGCTACAGTGTGGTCTACGTGCTCACCGAGGGTCCAGGCCTGGTGATCCAACAAGCTGGCGCCAGCCCGATCTTCAACGTTACTGCCGCTGGCTCCTACACGGTACACACGCTTATCTATGATCCTGCGACGCTGGATATCGGTATCATCGAATTCGGTGTAACCACTGGCTTCGAGGTGAACGGTTTGCTGATCCAAGGCGGTGGCGGTATCTGCGCCAGCCTCGATGTAGCGGGTGCGGTAACCGTGGTGTTGGAAGAGTGCCCTTGCTTGGCCGATGCAGGAACGCTCAGCGGTTTCAAACCCACGGATTGTCTGCAAGAAGGTGGCACGGGCATCGGTGGTATCGCCAACGGTGATGCGGTCGTTCCTCCAGGGTTCCAAGTGCTTTACGTTCTTACCCGCGGTCCCGGTCTGGTGATCGAGCAGGCCAGCGCAGCGGCACCGATCTTCTACGTGAACAGCACGGGCTTGTACACGATCCACACCTTGGTGTACGACCCGGCCACGCTCGACCTGAGTGGCTTGGAGTTCGGTGTCAGCACAGGCTTCGACGTGAACGCACTCTTGATCCAGGGTGGAGGCAGCATCTGCGGCAGCCTGGACGTAACGGGCACGAGTATTTTGGTGGACAACCCATCGGCAGGAACACTCACCGCTTATAAGGATGAGGATTGTTTGGTGGACGGCACTGTGGCCGTGGGCGCGGTTCCCAATGGGGATGCCTACGTACCGGAAGGTTACAGTGTTGTATATGTGCTTACGGAAGGCCCAGGCTTGGTGATCCAGCAAGCGGGCGCGAACCCATTCTTCAACGTCACAGCTTCTGGCTCCTATACGATCCACACCCTTATCTACGATCCTGCAACGCTTGATCTGGGCATCATCGAGTTCGGTGTCACTACGGGCTTCGAGGTCAACGGTCTGCTGATCCAAGGTGGTGGCGGCATTTGTGCCAGCCTTGATGTAGCGGGTGCGGTCACCGTTGTCATTCCCGTATGTGAAGAAGAAGAATGCTCCGCCAGCTCCGGCACCCTTCAGCACAATGAGTACGAAGGCTGCGTCAATGGGGTGAACTGGGCGTACATCAGCGCCACGGCCAATGGTGATGCCATCGTACCCCCGGGCTACAACGTGCTGTATGTATTGACACAAGGTGAAGGACTGCTGATCGTTGCTGCGGGCACCGAACCGGCCTTCTCCGTGGAGACGGAAGGCCTCTATACCATCCATACTCTCGTTTACGATCCGAACACCCTCGACCTGAGTGCGCTGGAGTTCGGTGTCAACACGGGCTTCGAAGTGAACGCCATGCTGATCCAAGGCGGCGGCGAGATCTGCGGAAGCTTGGATGTAAGCGGTGCAGCCTTCACGGTGGACACCTGCCCCGAGGAGTGCCTTGTGTACACGGGAACGCTGACCGGTGATGTGTTCGAAGGATGCGTGAACGGCAGCAACAGTGTCGGCATCAGTGCCACGCCGAACGGCGATGCCATCGTGCCCGAAGGCTATGATGTGCTGTACGTGTTGACACAAGGTGAAGGACTGGTCATCGTTGCTGCGGGTGCGGAACCGGCCTTCTCTGTGGAGACGGCCGGCAACTGCACGATCCACACCCTGGTGTACGACCCTGCCACGCTCGACTTGAGCGGCTTGGAGTTGGGGGTGACCACGGGCTTCGACGTGAACGGTTTGCTGATCCAAGGCGGCGGCGAGATCTGCGGCAGCCTCGATGTGACCGGTGTAGCCTTCACCATTGATACCTGTCCCGAAGAGTGCCTGGTGTACTCGGGTACGCTGACCGGTGATGTGTTCGAAGGATGCGTGAACGGCAGTAACAGTGTCGGCATCAGTGCCACGCCCAACGGCGATGCCATCGTGCCCGAAGGCTATGATGTGCTGTACGTGTTGACACAAGGTGAAGGACTGGTCATCGTTGCTGCGGGTGCGGAACCGGCCTTCTCTGTGGAGACGGCCGGCAACTACACGATCCACACCCTGGTGTACGACCCTGCCACGCTCGACTTGAGCGGCTTGGAGTTGGGGGTGACCACGGGCTTCGACGTGAACGGTCTTTTGATCCAAGGCGGTGGTGAGATCTGCGGCAGCCTGGATGTTACCGGTGCGGCCTTCACGGTGGACACCTGCCCCGAGGAGTGCCTTGTGTACTCGGGAACGCTGACCGGTGATGTCTTCGAAGGTTGCGTGAACGGCAGCAACAGCGTCGGCATCAGTGCTACGCCCAACGGCGATGCCATCGTGCCCGAAGGCTATGATGTGCTTTACGTGTTGACACAAGGTGAAGGACTGGTCATCGTTGCTGCGGGTGCGGAACCGGCCTTCTCTGTGGAGACGGCCGGCAGCTACACGATCCACACCCTGGTGTACGACCCTGCCACGCTCGACTTGAGCGGCTTGGAGTTGGGGGTGACCACGGGCTTCGACGTGAACGGTCTTTTGATCCAAGGCGGCGGCGAGATCTGCGGAAGCTTGGATGTTACCGGTGCTGCCTTCACGGTTGACACCTGCCCCGAGGAGTGCCTTGTGTACTCGGGAACGCTGACCGGTGATGTCTTCGAAGGTTGTGTGAACGGTAGCAACAGCGTCGGCCTCAGCGCCACCCCGAACGGCGATGCCATCGTGCCAGGTGGATACAACGTGCTGTACGTGTTGACACAAGGCGAAGACCTGGTGATCGTTCAAGCGAACGGGGTGCCGGTATTCGCGGTGGATGCTGTCGGAACCTACACCATTCACACCTTGGTCTACGACCCGGCCACCCTCGATCTGTCGGCCACCCAGTTCGGTGTGACCACCGGGTTCGACATCAATGCATTACTGATCCAAGGCGGCGGGGATGCGTGCGCCAGCTTGGATGTGACCGGTGCTGCTTTCGAGGTGGGCGAGTGCATCGAGGGGCTGAGCGATGGGCCGATCACGCTCACCGCGTGGCCTTCGCCAGCGGTCGACCATTTGTTCGTGGAGGTGACCAACGTACGTGGTGTGCGTGCCGAATTGAGCGTTTGGTCGATGCAGGGCTCAATGGTCGTTCCCTCCATAGCAGTGCCCGATGCTCAACGCACCGCGCTCAACGTAGCAGGACTTGAAAACGGCAACTACATCCTGCGCCTGATAGCTGGGGACAAGGTGATCACGCAGCGCTTCGTGCGCATGGACCAGTAAATGCGGTCCTGCTTCATGGGGAGTTCTTGCATGAGAGGCCCACATGCGTTCCTCTCTCAGGTGTGAGGGATTTCATGCACAGTGGCTTCTAAGGAGGACAGGTAGCGCACCAGTATGAGCGAAAGGAAGTCCTGGCTATCCTTGACATGTGCCACTGAGCAGGCTCTCGGAGCAAATGCCTTATGACTCAAGCATAGCCTGAGTTCCAAGGATATTGTACCCTTCGTTGGTTATTCGCGCTGTCAACTCCGATTCGTTCGTTTTGGCTTTTGCCCAAGGGACATTGCTGATGATTTGGTGCTTTCCGAGGGATGGAATACGTCGAGTCGGATTCAGGCATATATGGTCTATCACATCGTAAGCGGCTTATTGAGGATGTGTGCTCGATAGTCCGATCATCGCCACCGGCGGATCCCGGATGTTATTGGGCGCATTGCGTATCGGTCAATACTGCCCAGCGCGGCTCGTTTTTCGGGTAAATGCCGCTCTGGATCCTGGTGCACCCCGGGCAGGTACTGGATCCGGAACCGATGGACCTAATGAGGTAGGCTTCTCTCCTTGTGAAGAGGTGCGTTGTATAGATGCTTTGGCCCCAACGTCCACAGGCCCCCTTTCGGTTTTGCTGCGGTTCAACGGCCAGCGCATGGGCGATGTGTGAACCTTTGTTTCTCTTGGCCTGTTCAAGGATTGGGTATTAATAGTGTGGTCTGGTGAAGGCGAGGCCCGGGAAGTACTGGCAAGTCCAGTGTGACCCGGGCCTCGCTGATTCGGGACTGTTCGATGAAGGGATCGGCATCATGATAAGCGCGTGAAAATTTCTTTCCGCGCCGAACCATCTCTGATCAAGTTTGTTTAAACCTTGTTACGAAACATTGAACAAAACCTCTCAAACCCTTCCCATCATGTTACAACCCAATGCTTCACCGAGCGCTCGAAATCTGCTCGGAAAAAGTTGGCGATGGCTCCTGGCCGCCCTTTTCCTGGGTGGTGCAGGTCAGGCCAATGCCCAGACCTATTGTCCATCGGACGGTGGCACGGGCAACACCTTCAACGTCTCCCGCGTGCAGTTTGCGGGGATCGACAATGCCAGTGGCGACAACAATGGTTACGGTGACTTCACCAGTCTGGTCGCCTCGGTAAACCCCGGAACGTCCTATGGGATCACGGTCGATCCCTCTGGCCCGTTCTTTCTCCGCTATCGTTGGAGGGCATGGGTAGATTGGAACAATGACGGCGTATTCGCCGGGAACGAACTGGCTTTCCAGTCGGTTGGTTTTGGTCAGGAGGGCGGCACCATCGCAGTGCCTCCCAATACCGAGGCGGGTCCCAAGCGTATGCGCGTGAACATGAGCGCATTCGCCTTCAGGGGTGCCTGCGAGAACTATGGCACTGGTGAGGTGGAGGACTACACCGTGCAAGTGAACGAAGTCTGCAATGTGCAGGCCGGCTCCTTGGTGATCACCAAGCCCTTGGTCTGCGAAGGGGACATTCCTTCTGCTATCACAGCCCAAGTACTGGTTGCGCCCACGGTGCCCTCCGGGTACGAGGTCTTGTATGTGCTGACCGAAGGCTCTAGCCTGGTCATCACGGGGGTGGCTTCAGCGCCTTCCTTCAGCGTTACAGAGCCGGGTAGCTATACCATACATTCTTTGGTCTATGATCCAGCGACGTTGGATCTGAGCATCGTGGTGCCTGGTGTAACCACAGGTTTTGACGTGAACAGTCTGCTCATCCAAGGTGGAGGTTCCATCTGTGCAGCACTCGATGTTGCCGGAGCACCCTTCAGCATCATTGCTCCCAACGCAGGCACCCTCAGCGGCGGAGCCGATGTATGCTCCAACGGTAGCACCACTTTGACTGCCACGGCGAACGGCGATGCGAACGTGCCTTCTGGTTACAGCCAGGCCTACGTACTGACCAGCGGTTCTGGTCTGGTGATCGAGCAGCTGGGCGGAACGCCGAGCTTCACGGTGACCACGGGCGGTCTGTACACGATCCACAGCTTCGTGTTCCCCACGGGCCTCGACCTGAGCGTGGTGGTACCTGGTGTGACGACGGGCTTCGACGTCAACGGCCTGCTGGTGCAGGGCGGTGGCAGCCTGTGCGCGAGCCTCGATGTGGCCGGTGCACAGTTCAACGTGAGCGACCCGAACGCGGGCACGCTGAGCGGCGGAGCTGACGTGTGCTCCAACGGCAGCGCAGTGCTGACTGCCACGGCGAACGGCGATGCCAACGTGCCTGCTGGTTACAGCCAGGCCTATGTGCTCACGAGCGGTGCCGGTCTGGTGATCGAGCAACTGGGTGGAACGCCCGAGTTCACGGTGACCGGCGGCGGTCTTTACACGATCCACAGCTTCGTGTTCCCCACGGGCCTCGACCTGAGCGTCGTTGTTCCTGGTGTGACCACCGGCTTCGACGTCAACAGCCTGCTGGTGCAGGGCGGTGGCAGCCTGTGCGCAAGCCTCGATGTGGCCG
>JBIIYD010000218.1:0-5034 GCA_044347005.1 Flavobacteriales bacterium
CACGGCCTTGTCCATTTGATAGTCCAAGCCCACGGTCCGGGCGCGTTGCACCACACCGTCCACCCTGGCCTTGGCATCCTCGCGCGTGCCGCCGTATTTGGATACGAGCATACCGTACATGTCGTACTCGCTTCGTGCAGGTGCATCAGGGTCGAGTTCGAAGCTCTTCCAGACCACGTTCACCTGGTCGCGATCGGGGAATCGAGCAAGTGCTTTTTCGAACTCGCGCTTGCCGATGTAACAGAACGGACAAACTACATCGCTCCAGATCTCTACGGTCATCATGGTGGTCGGTGGGATACTTGCCGGTCCTTCGTTGGCCGGAACCTCAGGCTGGTCCGGTGCCTGCGCACAAGTCGTCAACAGCAGCAACGACCCGAGCGCTGCGTGCAATGACCGAACCATTCCTGTGGACCTGCTCATGGCACAAAGTTCGTTACCCCGGACCGGTCCATGATCATGGAAGATGAAATGCGCGGGAGACGTGCTTTGTTCGGTGCAGCGCGTTAGCCGGGACGTGGGAACCGATACCCACTCAACAAGGCCGCGTGGATGAAATCACCCGGCGGGTGATGCGTTGCACTACGTGGAACCGTTGATTTACACCCTGCCTTGAAGCGCTTCCGTTCCCATATCGTGGCCCTCCTTGCCGGAGTCCTCTCCCTGCATGCCGATGCGCAGGTGAATTGGCGCATGGACAGCCTGATGTCCACCTGGACCGTACAGCACCAGATGCCGGGCCTACGGGTACGCACGCGGGCACCCTTGGATTGGGAACGCGACAAGGAGGACGTCCATGCCCTGTTGCAACGAGCGGCGCCCGCATTTCCGGTATTTGAGGACAGCGCGGTGATCGCATCGATCGAACGATACGGCGGCCCGGAACGCGACCTCTTCCGGGCCCTGCTGGGCGTGGCGGATAAACACTTCGGCATGATCGACCGGGAAATAGCTGCGCTGGGCCTTCCTGCCGAATTGCGCTACCTGCCCCTGGCCCTTTCGGCAATGAACACGCTGGCCACCTCGCGCACCGGAGAAGCCGGTTGTTGGATGCTGCCCTGGCCTGTGGCCTTGCGATATGGCCTGGTGGTAACCCACACGGTGGACGAGCGGCATGATGTGGCCCGGAGTACACGTGCGGCGTTGCTACGCCTCCGCGACCTGCACGCCTACTACAACGACTGGCCCACTGCGGTAACGGCATTCGCCTGTGGGCCGGCCAACCTGACCAGGGCCAACGGGAAGGTGGGCGATGTTGGCGCCCGGGAACTCCACGCCCACATGAGCAGTGGGCACCGGGACGTACTCCCCCTGCTCATGGCATTCACCTACCTCGCCACCAATGCGGAACGTTTCGACCTGGAACCCTATGCCGTGCGGGCTACGGAACCTGCGGATACCGTGCGCTTCGACAGCACCTTGGTCATCGATGTGCTCAACCGGATCGTGGGCATACCACCCGCCCGCTTCAGGAGCATGAACCCGTGTTGGATGGGCAAGAGCCTGCCGCCGGGCACACCCTTCGTGCTGAACAGGAGCGACGCCGAGCGGTTCACCGAACTCGCCTTCATCGTGCTGGAAGCGCAGGACACCAGCTCGCGGGAAGTGCTCGCGGACGCGGCGACTTCAGAGACGATCGAACGACTACCGGATGGGCGGGAAGCGATCCTCGTTCGGGTTGGTACCAGCGACTGCATCAACTGCATCTCGGAACGGTTCAACGTGGAAGTGACGGAGATCATGGCATGGAACGAGCTCCAAAGCGACCAATTGGAGGTGGGCAATACGGTGGTGCTGTATGTGCAGCCCGACCAACGGCTGAAGTACGAAACCGACCTGCCTCCTGAATTGCTTGTGCGAACGGACACCATGCCGGCCGTGCTGCGCACCGATACCGTACTTGTGCAACCGAAACCGCTGCCGAAGCCGGAGCCGAAAGAACGAGCCAAGGGCAGCACCTACACCGTGCGAAAAGGCGACTCGCTTTACGGCATAGCCAAACGTTACCCGGGAGTATCCGCCGATGACCTGATGCGCTACAATAAGATCGGCGAAGGCATAAGACCCGGCCAGCGGATCAAGATACCCCCTGCCCGATGAGACCTGGACGCACGCTGCTATTCCTCTTTGCAGTATTGGCATTGCTCGCTTTGGTCGGTCTGGCGCTACCGAAGGACGGTATCAAGATCGGCGATGCGATCACGCTGCACTTCCCCGCTCCCCTCGATGTGCTATTCCCCAAGCCTTCGGACAAGGTCGACATCAGTGACATCCTGGCCCTGCCCACGGAGGTGGACGACAGTCTGAACCTGGCAACTGCCGACAGTCTCTTGAACGACACCTTGGGCCTTTCGGAACCCGACGTATTCCGCTTCGACCCGTCGGCCATCCCTCCGCTGGAGGACCGGATCGTATTGCACTATCCAGCGGCGGGTAAGGCCGTGCTGCATCCATTTTTCGAGGCGCTCACCGGTGCCCATGCCGCCCCGAAACCCATCCGGATCCTTCACTACGGCGATTCGCAGATCGAGGGGGACCGGATCACAGCCTATGTGCGCAACAAGCTCCAATCGCAGTTCGGGGGGCACGGTCCGGGGTTGGTCTCCGTGGCGGACATCGTACCCCACTTTTCGGTGGAACGCATCACCGGACCTGAATGGCTACGGTTCAGCGTAATGGACCGCCGTGACGCCACCCTTGACCATTCTCGGTACGGTGCACTTTCATCCTTTTCCCGGTTCTTCCCGGTGCTCCGGAAGGATTCCATGCCCGGTGATGAAGTGCGCACCGCGACCGTTTCGTATCGACCAATGGCACGCTCCTATGCCAGGGCGAGGAGTTGGACCATATGCCGCCTGTTCTACGGCTGGCACCGCAGCCCCATCACCCTTGCCATGTTGCGCAATGGGGAGGAGATCTCCACCGAGGTCGTCGAACCGGCCGATCGTATGTTGATTCGTGAATGGCGCTTTCCCACGACACCGGAAGAGATCACGATATCGTTCACCGGTGCCGATAGCCCCGACGTGTTCGCCGTCTCCTTGGAAGGACCCAATGGTGTGATGATGGACAACATCGCTGCGCGCGGTGGTGCGGGCTACGAATTCCCGAAGATGGACCAGGCCCTGCTCCGTACCATGTACGATGGGTTGAACGTGAAGCTCCTTGTGTTGCAATACGGTGGCAACGTGCTGCCCAACATCAAGAGCGCGGAAGAGGCGGAACGCTACGGCCGATTCTTCGGTGCACAGATCGCGCGGTTCAAGAAGATCATACCGGGGGTGTGCGTGATCGTGATCGGGCCCAGCGACATGAGCATTAAGGAAGGCGACACCTATGTGACCCGTCCGTTCTTGGAAGAGATTCGCGATGCCATGAAGGCGAACACACTGGCACAGGGTGGTGTGTTCTGGGACATGTACGCAGCCATGGGGGGACGCGGAAGCATGTCGAGCTGGGTGGAGGCCGACCCGCCTCTGGCGGCCACCGACTACACGCACTTCAGTCCGGCCGGCGCCAAGAAAGTGGGCGAGTTGTTCTACACGGCCCTGATCAACGACTATGCGCTGTACAGTGCAGCCAAGCAACCCGTCAAGTCGGCCACCGCGACGAGTGCCTCCGGTGATGCGGGAAAGACCGTGCCCGTTGGCAGGACGAGCGAACCGACCAAGGTCCCCGCACCATGAAACCAGCGAAGCACAGCATGATCCTCCAGCGCTCGAAAAGGGTCATAGGCACCGTGGTATCGATCGTGGCGATGTGCACGGCCATTGTCCTTCATGCGCAACCCGATGCACTGCGCGGGACCTCGTTCCATACGATCGATCGAAGTGCCATGACCGTGGTGGAACGGGGCTCAGGAACCGGTTTCGCCACCTGGCACAACAAGCTGGACAAGCTCGTTTTCGAGGGTGAAGGCAGCTTGAACATCGTGCACATCGGAGGCTCGCATGTGCAGGCCGATATGTGGAGCATGCAGGCCAGGGACAACATGCAGCACCTGGTCCCCGGCGTGCGTGGCTCCCGAGGTTCGGTATTCCCCTATGCCATGGCCCGCACCAACAACCCGCCCACCTATGCCACCACGTTCATGGGCAACTGGACCCCACTACGTAACGTGACCAAGGCCGACACGAGCGTGCTGGGCCTTTCGGGAATATCCGTGCGAACGACGGATACCCTCGCTCAGCTTGCCATCACCTTCCGCACGGAACAGTATGCCGGGTACTCGTTCGACCGCGTGAAGGTGCTGCACCGCATGGACAGCAGTTATACGGTGGAAGCATGGTACGGGGACAGCCTCGTGCGCGTCGACCGGGAGGTGCATGCCGACAGCGGATACACGCTGTTCCGCACCGATCGTTCCATGGACACGCTACGCCTCACCATCCGCAGGACCGACAGCTTGCAGAACCACTTCACGCTCTACGGCATACTGCTGGAGAACAGCGAACCGGGCATCGTGTACCATGCTGTGGGCGTGAACGGGGCCAGCACCTCCAGCTACCTGCGTTGCCAGCGTTTCGTCAATGACCTGGCGTTGATCGACCCGGACCTCGTGATCTTCTCGGTGGGGATCAACGATGCGCACGACAACGAATTCGATGCGGCCCGTTTCAAACGGAACTACACCGAGCTGATCGCCCGGGTGCGTGCGGCCTCGCCCGATGCAGCGATCCTGCTCACCACCAACAGCGATAGCTGGTTCAAACGGAAAGTGCCGAACCGGAACGCCTTCAAGGTGCGCACCGCCATGTTGGAACTCAGCGCCGAGCAGGATGTGGCGGTCTGGGACCTTTTCACAACCATGGGCGGTCTCGGCTCCATGGCGAAATGGGAGAAGGGAGGACTTGCCCAAAAGGACCGCATCCACTTCACGCGACCCGGGTACCTGCTGCTGGGCGACCTGCTCTTCGGTGCCTTGATGGACGCTTACGCAGCGCACTTGCGCCGGACCAACAGACCCTGACCCATGGATCAGAAAACCGACACCACGTTGATGGAACGGCTTTCCAGCTTCGACCTGGCCGGGAT
>JBIIYD010000201.1:0-5746 GCA_044347005.1 Flavobacteriales bacterium
CACCTTCAGCAAATTCCCCATCATCGGCAAGGGCGCGATCGAATTCCCCGATAACCCTTCCAACCAGTGCATCTGGAGCGACATCGCCCTGGACAATGACACCATAAGGGTCTACAACGCCCACCTGGCTTCCTACCACTTCGGTGGCGACGACTACAGATTCATCGATTCGCTGGACACGGATACGCGCAGCGAAGAGCTCAAACGCGGCGGACTCCGCATCCTGAAACTGCTTCGAAGGGGCTTCCGCTTGCGCGCCGACGAGGTGGAACGCATCGCAGCGCACATGGCGGAAAGCCCCCATCCCGTTCTGTACTGCGGTGACATGAACGACGTGCCCATGAGCTACAGTTACCACACGCTGCGCCACGATAGGCTGGACGCTTTCGTGGAAAGTGGCAGTGGTTCGGGCGGCACCTACATCGGCAAACTACCCAGCTTGCGAATAGACCATATCCTGCACGACCCGGCGCTGCACAGCTGGGGCTTCCGCACCCTGCCCGAAAAGCTGAGCGACCACAAGGCCGTGGTGTGCTACCTGGCCCCATTGCCTCCAGGTAACTGATATGGGAGGACCATTGATGCGTATGACGCATCTTTGAACGCCTTTTGTACAAGCCTGCGACCACCGGCCAATGCTCTTCAGTTCGATCGATTTCGCGGTCTTTCTTCCGCTGGTCTTCCTCCTCTACTGGTGGGTAGGCGGAAACAGTATTTCCCGTCGCAACTGGATCATCCTTATCGCCAGCTATGTTTTCTACGGCTGGTGGGACATCCGCTTCCTGACGCTCATCGCATTCAGCACGGCCTTGGATTACTGGATAGGCCGAGGTCTCGAACGCACCGAAGTTCCCCGTAAACGCAAATTCCTGCTTTGGACAAGCCTGGCGGTCAACCTGGGAATGCTCGGGTTCTTCAAATACTACAACTTCTTCCTGGAACAGATCGATGGGGCATTTTCCTTGTTCGGATATCCGATCGGATACGATGGACTGGATATCATACTACCCGTAGGGATCAGCTTCTACACGTTCCAGACCCTGAGCTATTCCATCGATGTGTACCACCGGCGTTTGACGCCATCGAACGACCCGGTCGCATTCGCCGCCTATGTGAGCTTTTTCCCCCAACTCGTTGCAGGGCCCATAGAAAGGGCCACCAACCTGCTACCGCAGTTCGGCCGCCTTCTCCCCTTTTCTAAACAGGCGGCCTTCGATGGATGCCGCCAGATCCTTTGGGGATTCTTCAAGAAGCTGGTGATCGCCGACAATTGCGCCGAACAGGTGGACCGGATATTCGGATCGTACGAACAGATGCCCGGGAGCACCCTGCTGTTGGGCGCCATCTTCTTCGCCTTCCAGATCTATGGCGATTTCTCCGGATACTCCGATATAGCCATAGGAACCGGCCGTTTGTTCGGCTTTTCCCTGATGCAAAACTTCGCGTTCCCCTATTTCTCCAGGGACATCGCGGAGTTCTGGCGACGGTGGCACATTTCCCTGAGCACTTGGTTCCGGGACTACCTCTATGTGCCTCTGGGAGGAAGCCGCGGAAGCATGGCCATGAAAGTCCGGAACACTTTCATCATTTTCCTGGTAAGCGGTTTCTGGCATGGCGCCAACTGGACGTTCATCGCATGGGGAGCGATCAATGCGATCTTCTTCCTTCCCCTGCTGTTGTCCCGCCAGAACCGGACGCACATCGCCATAGCAGCACAAGGTCGGGTGTTGCCCGCCCCGGGTGAATTGATACGCATGTCGAGCACCTTCCTGCTCACCTGCCTGGCCTGGGTCTTCTTTCGTGCACCGGACATAGGCACCGCAATGGATTACATCGCAGGAATGGCCGACAACTCCCTGTTCACAATACCCGGCCCGGGCAATGCCAAGCTCCCCGTGTTGCTACTGTTCTTCCTGGCGACCGAATGGTATGGACGGGAAGGTGCGCACGCCTTGGAACGCCTTGTTCGCTGGCGATGGACACCGTTGCGTTGGACGGCCTATTCCCTGCTGCTCTTCATGATCGGCATGTTCATGCATGCGGAAGCATCACCCTTCATCTACTTCCAGTTCTGATCGCCGTGGAACAAGCACGCCTGACCCTACGCTTCCTGGCATTTTCGCTCTGGGCCCTGGCTGTATATCTGCTATTGCTGGCGGTGATACCGGAGAGATCGGCCACCCGCGTTTTTCCGAACCTGACCGTGCGCGCAGGCGGTTACGGGCACTCCCTTACGCGTTTGCAGGACGCCCGGCAACACGGCCCGTGCGATATCCTGGTGCTGGGTTCCTCGCATGCCTACCGCGGCCTCGACCCCAGGGTGTTCGCCGAACATGACCTCGACCTGTTCAACTTGGGAAGCAGCAGCCAGTCGCCCGTGCAAACGGAAATGCTCGTTCGCCGCTATGTGGATCGACTCACCCCTCGGTTGGTATTGATCGAAACCTACCCCAGGGTGGTCGCCTTGGACGGTGTGGAGTCGGCCCTCGACCTGCTGGCCAACAGTGATCCCGATCGCCACAGCCTGGCCATGGTATGGCGGGTGTGCCACATCCGTGCGTGGAACGGACTGGCCTACGGTTTCGTCAGGCAATGGAAGGGCGTAACTCCACCCCAGGAGCCACGACAGCGCGGAATGGACAATTACGTGGATGGCGGATTCGTGGAACGCAGAATGGCCGGGAACAGGCCGCCACAAGCCGTGCCACCCGCCGGGATGACCTTGCGTGACATGCAGTTGCGCGCATTGGAACGCACGATAGGGCTATTGAAGGACCGGGGAATTCCGGTGGTGCTACTGGAGGCACCGGTGACTTCGGCCGACCGACGCGCCGCCATTGGCCGTGAAGCGGTCGTTGAACAATTGCGCGTCCTGGCTCCATACCTGGATACGCAGGATCTGGTGCAACTCGACGACGAGGCCGATTTCTACGATAGCCACCACCTGAACCAGCGCGGCGTGGTGCGCTTCAACAAGGCCCTTATCGAACGACTCAGGTCCGATGGCCTGCTGCCTCTTTGAGCGGTCTTGCAGCGGTCACTTGCGCACGCGACGCAGGTCGAGCTGGTTCATGGGGTCGGCCACCAGCCCACCGACCCCGTTGCGCACGAAACGGATCACTTCGGGATGCAGCAGGAACACGGCCGGTGCTTCAGCTATGACCAGACTGTCCATGCGTTGGTAGAGTGCGAAGCGGGCGCTGTCGTCCACGGTGCGCAGGGCTTCGTTGTACAGCCTGTCCATGGTGGCATTGGAAAACCGCGTGTAGTTGGGGCCGGCCGGCGCACGGTTCGCGCTGGCAAAGAGCAGAAGGAAATTCTCGGCATCGGGATAATCGGCGTACCAGCTTTTGCGGAAGAAAGCGTGATCGCCATTGGCCACTCCATTGGTGTGGGTGCTCAGTGGAAGCACGTCCACCTCCATGCGGATGCCGAAATCGGCCAACTCGTGCTGGACGAATTCGGCCAACTCCAGGCTGCTGGAAGTGGTGGCCAGCGAAAGAGCCGGAAGTCCCTTGCCCCCGGGGTATCCCGCCTGCTCCATGAGCAGTCGTGCAGCAACAGGGTCGTAGCCCATGCCCCTGCCCGAACTGCCCGGCAATCCGGGGGGCAGAATGCTGTTGGCCGGCGTTCCGATGCCATGCTGGATGTGGGACACGATACGCTGCCGGTCGATGGCCAAGCCCAGGGCCCTGCGCAGACGCGGTTCGCTCCACGGGCCACGGGCGACGCTATCCACCCGAAAGCCCAGATAGGCCGTGGCAAGCGCAGGTGCCCGTACGATATGGATGCGGTCCGCGTACTTCGCCCGCACTCGGCCGAGCGGGTCCACCAGCTCGGTCAGGAAGCCTCCTTCCGTGCCGCTCATCATGTCCAATTCTCCTTTGACCAGGGAAAGGAACTCGGCGTTGCGGTCCTTGACGAAGCTGATGACCACCGCGTCCACGTAGGGCAGTCGTGCCCCGGCCTCATCGTACCGGTAGTAGCGCGGGTTGCGTTGCATGGCCAGTTTCACGCCCTCCTCCCAATGGAATGCCCGGAAGGGCCCTGCACCCACCGGATGGCTGCGCCAGGCATTCCCGAAATGCTCCACGGCTTCCTTGGGAACCACGCTGGCATATACCATGGAAAGGATGCCGAGAAAGGGCGGAAAGGGCCGCACCAACCGGATGGTGAAAGTGCTGTCGTCCGCGACCGTGAACCCTTGTGTACCCGGCACGACGTGTTCGAAGACCCAACGGCCCGGTGAGGCGGTGCGCGGGTCGCGGATGCGCTCGAAGCTGTACAGGAAATCGCCGGCCACAACGCGGCGCCCTTTCCCGCCGGGGAAAGCTTCGCTGTCGTGGAACCACACATCGGAGCGCAGGTGGAAGGTGTACGAGCGGCCACTGTCGGCAATGATCCAACGGTAGGCTATGGCGGGATCCACCAACAGCTCGGGACCAAGCTCCACCAAGCCATCGAAGAACTGGTCGCCGACCCAGACGTTCTCGTTGTTGCTGGCAAAGGCCGGGTCCAAGCTGCTTACCCCGGCGGCCTGGTTGAAGCGGAATACCGAACGCGGGTCCTCGGCCGGTGCGCTGCAGGCGAACAAGGCCGTGGCCAAGGCAATGGACAGGACAGCCTTATCGTGCATGGCCGCAAAGGAAGTACTTCGTGCGCGCCTATTCCGGCAGGTCGGTAAAGCGGAAGGAGTCCAGGATCTGCCTCCTTCGCGTGGGATCGCGGTCGATCGCAGCAGTGAAATACGCCTTGGACCGATGCTGAAGCAGGAGGACCTCTGCCGGTACTCCTTGCATATCGATCACCGCAAGGCGGCCCTCCAACCCTTGTACGACGACCGATGGCCGGGGCTCCACCACCACATCACCATAATACGTCCGAATGACCTCGACCAGGTCGAGATCTTGGATATCCGTGGGGAGAACATCCACGATCAAGAGAACACCCTGCTCTTTTTCCTTGAACTCGATCATGCGCTCACCGACCTGCTCAGGGACACCGGGCATGTCAACGCTGAACCCCAGACTGTCGCTCGTGTAGCGTATGCCGTCCGTCAACAGCATCGATGGCGGATATGTGGGACCTGGTGCATTCGGAACGATCACCACCGGTTCGACCGTATATCCTTTTGCGACCAGGGCCTTCAGCACACCCGCATCACCGGGCAGGTGGGCCGCACCGATCAGGAACATGGCCCCGTTGTCGGCCCGCATCACGCTGTCCATCCGGTGGGCCATCACCCCGTTCCGGTCGGTAAGTAGTGCTTTTTCCAGCGCTGGTGGCATGCTCTCGCTCTCCTGCGACACGCGCAACAAGGCATTCAGGTCCTGCGCGGCGTAGGCTTGCATCATGGACTCCAACTCGTCGTCATAACCGGTCCTTCGGGCTTGTTCCAGCAGCATGGCAGCTTGTTCCTGCAATGGAAGCACGTCCATGGCCCGCATCTGCTCCTTCAACGATTCCAATCCGATGACGCGGTGACCGTTGTCCCGAGCGTGTTCCAATAAACGGTCGTCCAGCACCATGGCACGGTCCTCGTCCATGGACGCTTCGGTGATCATGGCCATCACGAAAAAAGGCTTCATGCGCATGTACAAGGCCGCCATGAAACCAAGTTCGGCCTTCAGGTAGGCGTCCACCACCTGCCAGTCCTTCTTCTTATAAAGGTCTTCGAGGCGTTTGTCATCGGGCATCATCATCATGCTCATCATCGCCGCCGGATCCACCTTGGCTGCTGCAAGGT
>JBIIYD010000028.1:0-18421 GCA_044347005.1 Flavobacteriales bacterium
GTTATGAGTCTCCCCTGGACCCCTCATTTCAACACCAACAACCACACTTACATTTGATCTAGACCTGTCCTGATCGGGTAGACCACCTCACTATCAATGCAGCCCAATATGGTCCGAACTGTAGTTGGGTATGCATGGGCTAACGCCTTGGATGTGAGCTGGTGGTCGTGCTGGAGCTTTGCCCGGTGATGATGAATGTACTGCAGCCCGGTCCAAATTCCCAAATCGGACCGAGCGCGGGGCGCTGAACAGGGAGTTCGTGCCGCTATGGCTCGGTACCGATGGCTCGGTGGCGCGGAACGAATGCAATTTCAGCCTTGGACGGACCCTTCGTGCAAGTCGTCAAGTAAGGCTTCGTTGTGATCCACGAACGCATCACCGGCGAAAGCTTAGTGCCGGCACGCTCCGAGGACATCGATGCAGGGGTGCAGAACGCGGAGGGGGAGTACCTGGGCTGAAGGTGCAGAATGAACCGAAGTTGGACAACTGCCACTCGGTCTTATCGGAGTCACCAGAACGAAACCGGACCAATTGCCGGAATTGGCGAACGGGGAGGGGAGGGTGAGGACTACTCCACCCCCAACCGTCCTTCCAGAACCACCACCAGGTCGTTCAGCATGGCGGCTTTGTAGGCGTCCGATTCCGTGGGTACGGCCTTGCGCACCCGGCCGAGGGCAAGGCGGGCGGCCTTTTCGGGCCAGATCTCCTGGTTCTCCACGATGGTGAGGCACTCGAAACACTCCTGAGCATCGCCGTCGATGGCCAGGGTGACGAAACGCTCCAGGTGTTCGCGCACGTCGAGGCCCGCGTTCCAGAAGGTGGCCAGCACCGTACGGCGCACGGGAAGCAACGTAGGTTCGTCAAGGGCGGCCAGCAGTTCCTCGACCGCTTTGTCCGCCTTCACTTGGTAGAGCAGGTTGCAGATACGCTGCTCCACGGCCGGGCTCTTGGTCAGGGCCAGGGCGTCCAGCAGCGGGCGGATGGCCTGCGCGTCGCCCTCCTGCTCGATTCGGGTAAGGGCCGTCAGGGCTTGTGCATCGTCCTCGCTCAACAAGGCCGCGAAGGCCAGGTCCATGCGCTTTCGCTTGGGGGCTTCGGTGCTCATGCTGTGGGTGGTCTATGCCGGCACAGCGTCGGCCTTGCGTGCGCGGCGGCACGGATAAGCACCGTAGATGTGGCGTCGCGCGAAACGCGGGTTGCCGTCGGTGTTCAGGAACTTCTGCCAGGTGTTCTGGGGTACACCGAAGTACTCGTATTCGGTGCCGTCGGCGAAGGTGATGCGCAAGGTGCGCTGCTCGAAGCGGAAATTGAGGATGGGCAGCGCGGTCAGGCGGGTATATTCCTCGGCATCCTGGGCACGCGTTTCGGGCGAAATGCTCACCAGGAAGTGGTACGCTTCGATGATCTCCTTGCTCTTCACCTCGGCCTCCTCGCGCTTTTCGGCATCGTCCGGGAAGCGGTCGGGGTGGTAGGTCTTCATCAAGCCTTTGTAAAGCTTGGAGAGGTCCTGCAGGTTGGTGGTGGCCGTGGCCCCGAGGAGCTGGCGGTAGGCGGTTATGCGCTTCATCGGTTCGTTCCCGAACGGTCAGGTCGGCCGTTTCGGGCCGCAAAGGTCCGCAATTTCAGCGAGTTGGAGTTGTATACCCCCGTAAAAAGTCGATCGGCCGGCATGATGCACCGCCCGTGCTGCGGTGCTGACCTTGTATCGGAGCGAAGCACCCGGCCCTGGCCCGGTGACGTTCTGGTCAAGCAAACCGCCATCGGCTCAGCCGGGGCGGTTCTGCTTTTTGTGGGATCGCCCCCATCCCCCCGAGCGCATTCAGGTAGGCGCCTCGGCCCGACGCTACCTTTGCGCCGCAGAAATCGCGTGGCTCACTCGGGAGTCCCCGTTCGTACATCTTCGGATACCCATTTCCACATTCCGTCAATGCGAGCGCAGCGAAGCAACACATCCTCTTCATCTCCACATCCTTGCCTGCAGTGAAGCCCTCCATCCCCAAAGGCACCCGCGATTTCTCCCCCACGGAGATGCTGCGTCGCCAGTACATCTTCGACACCATCCGCGGCGTGTTCCAACGCTATGGCTTCCTGCCCTTGGAAACGCCGGCCATGGAGAACCTCGCCACGCTCACCGGCAAGTACGGCGAAGAAGGCGACCGGCTCATCTTCAAGATCATGAACAGCGGCGATGCGTGGGGTGGCATCAGTGCCAACGTGAAGGAACGCCTGATGGCCGGTGAGCCTGTCCCCGCCGGTCGCGTGGCCTCCGAAATGTGCGAGAAGGCGCTCCGATACGACCTCACGGTACCCTTCGCCCGCTATGTGGTGATGCACCAGAACGACCTCCACTTCCCCTTCAAACGCTACCAGATCCAGCCTGTGTGGCGCGCCGATCGGCCGCAGAAGGGGAGGTACCGCGAGTTCTACCAGTGCGACGCGGACATGATCGGCAGCACGAGCCTGCTGAACGAGATTGACTTGGTGCAACTCTTCGACGATGTCTTCACCGCCTTGGGCCTGCAGGTGGTGGTGAAGATCAACGACCGCAAGGTGCTCAGCGGCATCGCCGAGGTCAGCGGCCAGCCGGACAAGGTGGTGGACATCGTTACCGCCATCGACAAACTGGACAAGATCGGTCAGGAAAAGGTGGAGGAGGAGATGCGCGGAAAGGGCGTGACCGACGAGGCCATCGCGGGCATCGCGCCGCTTTTTGCACTGCAGGGCACCTGGGCCGAACAGCGCCCGAAATTGGAGCAGTGGTTGGCCCCTTCGGAAGTGGCACAGCAAGGACTGAAGGACCTTGGTTTCGTGTTCGATGCAGTGGCCGGCATGAAGAGCGCCAACCTTGAATTCGACCCCACGCTCGCCCGAGGTCTCGACTACTACACCGGGGCCATTTTCGAGGTGAAAGCCTTGGAGGGCACCTTGGGCAGCAGCATCTGCGGGGGTGGCCGCTACGACGACCTTACCGGCATCTTCGGGCTGAAGAACATGAGCGGCGTGGGCATCAGCTTCGGTGCCGACCGCATCTACGACGTGTTGCAGGAGACCAACAAATTCCCCGCGGCTTTGGGCGGAAGCGTGCGCCTGCTCTTCGCCAACTTCGGCGACAAGGAAGCCATGCATTGCATGAAGCTATTGCGCACCGTACGGGAAGCGGGCATCGCCGCCGAACTTTACCCCGATGCGGTCAAGATGGCCAAGCAATTCAAGTATGCGGACGACAAGGGGATCCGTTTCGTGGCCGTGATCGGCGAAAGCGAAATGCAGGGCGGAACCATCGCGCTGAAGGACATGAAGAGCGGTGAGCAGCGAAGCATTTCCGTCGGTGAATTGATCGAGGCGATCTCCTGAAAACGAGTACGGACGAGCGATCCCGCACCCCAGCCCAATTACCATGAAACCGCATCCCATTGGAACCATCGGCCTCGACCTTGCCGAATTGGGCCACATCGTATCCCAACGCAAACCCATCGCACTGAGCGCCACGGCCCGTGATGCCGTGAAGCAGAGCCACGCCTACCTGCGCGACCGCTTGAAGAAGAGCGATGCACCGATCTATGGGGTCAACACCGGTTTCGGGGCACTGTACGACCGGAGCATCCCCAAGGACCAGCTGGTGCAGTTGCAGAAGAACCTGGTGATGAGCCATGCCTGCGGCAGTGGTGAACCCGTGCCCGCCGACATCGTGCGGGCCATGCTGGTGCTGAAGGTGCAGAACATGGCCTTCGGGCACAGTGCCGTGGCACCAGCCACCGTGCAGCGCTTGATCGACATGCACAATACGGACATGCTGCCCTTGGTGTACGAACGCGGATCGTTGGGTGCCAGTGGCGACCTTGCCCCGCTCGCCCATTTAAGCTTACCACTCCTGGGCCTGGGCGAAGTGCTGCTCGAAGGCAAACGTATGCCCGCCGCCAAGGCCCTGAAGCAGATGGGGTGGGAGCCTCTTGAGTTGGGACCGAAGGAGGGCCTCGCCCTGCTCAACGGCACGCAGTTCATGAACGCCTACGCAGGGCTGCTCACGCTGAAGGCCACACGCCTCGCCGAGCTGGCGGACCTGATCGCCGCCGTTTCGCTGGACGCGTTCGATGGCCGCATCGAACCCTTCCACCCCTCGGTGCATGCGGTGCGCCCGCATCCCGGGCAGGCCTTGGTGGCGGGCCGCATGCGTGCGTTCCTACGGGACAGTACCATCATCGGCCGGTCCAAGGAGCATGTGCAGGACCCGTATTCCTTCCGCTGCATTCCGCAGGTGCACGGTGCCAGTCGCGATGCCATGGCCTACGTGGAGCGTGTGGTGGAGCGCGAGCTGGAGAGCGTGACCGACAACCCCACGGTGTTCGACGACGAGGACCTGGTGATCAGTGCCGGCAACTTCCACGGGCAGCCCTTGGCCCTGGCCCTGGACTTCCTGGCCATCGCTGCGGCCGAGCTGGGCAGCATCAGCGAGCGCCGTACCTTCAAGCTGATCTCCGGGCAGCGCGGGCTGCCGGCCTTCCTCGTGGCCGAACCAGGGCTCAACAGTGGTTTGATGATCGCGCAATACACCGCCGCATCGTTGGTGAGCGCCAACAAGCAGCGCTGCATGCCCAACAGCGTGGACACCATCGACAGCAGCAACGGCCAGGAGGACCATGTGAGCATGGGCGCCGCTGCCGCCATCAAGACCTGGCAGGTGGTACACGACGTGGAACGCATCCTTGCCATCGAACTGATGACGGCTGTGCAGGCGCTCGAGTTCCGGCGTCCAGCGCGCAGTTCCAAGTCCATCGAAGAATTCGTGTCCGCCTTCCGCGGCACCGTGCCATTCGTGGTCACGGACGTCGTGATGCACCCATTGATGGAAGCCGCCTTGCAGTTCGTGCGCACGACGGAGCTTCCCCCGGCGCGTTGAACCGACCTGTGCATTAGTGCCCATGGACATCTACCTGATACCCGGCCTCGGTACCGATCGCAGGTTGTTCTCGCGCCTCGATCTGGCGGGGATCCCCGTTCAATTCCTGGAATGGCCTGATTACCGACCCGGCTGCACCCTTGCCGAAGTGGCCGGCCAATTGCGCGAACGGATCGATGCGGGACGGCCGCACGTGATCGCCGGCGTAAGCATGGGCGGCATGGTGGCCCAGGAACTCGCTGCGCTTACCAAACCGGAACAAGTTGTGCTCATCTCCAGCTGGACCGGCCCGCACGAGTGGCCTTGGTCCACGAAGCTGGGAGCCCGCATCCGGGTGCAACGGCTGATCACCGATGCCACCTTGCGAGCTGCATGGCCGGTGAAACAATGGTTGGTGGGCCAGGGCGATGCAGAGATCGACCGTCTGCTCTTCGACATGGCCCGTGCCGAGGGGGCCATTAAGCTGCGTGCGGGCCTCGATGCCATTTTCCGCTGGAAGGGCTCGCCGTGGAACGGGCCTCTGGTGCGTATCCACGGTTCGGCCGACCGCGTTACGCCCCTTCGTTTTCCGGTGGACCACCTGGTGCCCGGTGGAAACCACAGCATGGTCATCCATCGTGCGGCGGACGTTACGCAAGCCTTGCGGAAGGTGTTGGAGCAGCGCGCTCCCGGGGTGTAAGCCATGGACATCCACCTCATTCCCGGCTTGGGTACCGATCATCGCATTTTCCAGCGGCTCCTGGTGCATCATCCGAGCCGGATCGCCCATGACTGGCCTCGCATGGCCAACGGAAGTACGCTTCGGCATTTTGCCCAAGCACTTGCGGAACGGATCGACACTTCGCGCCCTCATGTGCTGTTGGGCATGAGCATGGGGGGCATGGTGGCCCAGGAGCTGGCCGCCATTACGCAGCCCCGGCACGTGGTGATCGTATCCAGCTGGAAAGGTCCGCACGAAATGCCGCCCGCGATCCGGCTGATGCGTAGGACCCACCCGGAGCGTGTGCTCACCAAGGTCATGCTGGCCCGCATCGCCACGATGGTGCGCTGGCAGATGGGTGTAACGACCCACGAAGAAGTGGTGCTGCTCGATTCGTTCATGCACGGCATCGCGCTGGAACAATTGAAAGTGCAGATAGCGGCGGTCCTTGGCTGGCCGGGTCCGGTTTCACCGGTCAAGGATATCCTGCACATCCATGGCGACCAGGACCGCTTGATGCCCTTGGACCTCGTTCGGGACGCGGTGGTGGTGCCGGGAGGTAGCCATTTCATGGTATGGACCCAGGCCGCCGAGGTGGAAGCGATCATCCGGTCGCGTATACCCGAATTGTCGCATCACTCTGTGTAAAGACCACGTTTGCGTGATGTGCACAATGCGCTGAAAGGCAACCGGTCCACTGGAAAAGGCGTCCTTTGCAGGATGGGTCGAACCCAAATGGGTGGATCGTCTCGGAAAGGTCGTTCCTACCCAAGGGTGAACAGAAGGGTAAAGCGCGCATGAACAACGTTGTCCGGTGGGTCCTGGGTGCCTTGATGCTGTTGTTCCTACAACCGCTGGACCTGTCGGCCCAATGCACGGCGAATGCAGGCAATGCCGTATCCGGTTGCGCTGGAAGCACAGCCACATTGGGGGGCTCGCCCGCTGCCACCGGAGGAGGTCCATACACCTACAGTTGGTCCCCGGCCGCCGGGCTTTCGTCGAGTACGGTAGCCAACCCCACCTTGACGCTGCCGGCGACCAGTACCACGTATACCCTCACCATAACCACCGACAACGGATGCACGGCGACCAGTACCGTGGCGGTGAACGTTGTCCCATCGCCCGCTGCGGTGCTCGTTTCCACTGGCCCGGAGCAGGTGAGCACCTTCAACGGCCTCACCACGTTCAGCATTTGCGACCCCGGTCCGAACTGGTCGTTCAACATTGCCGATGGCAGCAATTCGATGGCCGGAAGCACCCACACGCTGAATTGGGGTGATGGTTCACCCGTGGAATCGTTGGCCCAAGGCTGGGCAGCCTCGCACACCTACAATGCGGGCCTGTATGCGCTGACCTATACGGTAGCCTACCCCAACGGTTGTTCGCAGACCCGCCAGTACCAGGTGTTCTTGGGGACCAACCCTGGCGGTGGCATCTCCACCGATCCGAACACGAACATCTGTACCAGTGGTACGCTTCCCTTCTTCATCAACTCCATCGCAGGCAACAGTCCCGGTACGACCTACCTGATCGATTTCGGGGATGGTGAGAGCGTTACGCTACCCCATCCGCCGTCGGCTTCCATTTCGCACACCTACAACATTTCCTCGTGCGGTGCTCCCGGAAACCAGTACACCGTGAACTTCACGGCACAGAACCCTTGCGACCAGACCTTGGGCCAGATCGGTCCCATTCGGGTCAGCGAAACTCCGCAGGCCCAATTCACCCTGTCGCAGGACACGGCCTGCGTGAACACCACGGTGACCTGCACGGACCAGAGCATCGGTCTTCAGGCGCCCACCTGCCAGCCGCCGCGCAGGGTATGGTCCATCGCGCCGGCCGCTGGCTGGACCGTTGTGAGCGGAACCTTGGGCAACACCAATGGGCAGGCCACCAATACCAACTTGTGGACCAACGGATCCGCATCGCTCGGTGTTCAGTTCAACACGCCGGGTACGTATGTCATCACGGACCTGACCGGCAACGTTTGCGGCATCAGCACCCTTGACCGGACGATCTGTGTGGAGGCACCGCCCGTGCCGCTGTTCACGTTGGCCCCGTCGGTAGGTTGCGCACCACTACTAAGCAGTACGGATAACCTGAGCACCAGCCCGAACAGTTGCCTTACGCAGTATGTCTGGAACGCCTCGGGGTCCGGAAACGTGTGCAGCAGCGGTGCAGCTTGGAACTATGCGGGTGGTACCTCGTCCACCTCTTTCGAACCACAATTCCAATTCACCCAACCGGGCAGTTACACGGTGCAATTGCAGGCGATCAACTCCTGCGGCACCTTCACGGTCACACAGCCGGTAACGGTCAACGCACCTCCACAGCTCACGCTCTCCCCATTGTCGGGCATTTGTGCTGGGCAATGCGTGAATCCCGCTTCCTCGGTGCAGGCCTGCGGTGCGCCGATCGACACCTATGCATGGACCTTTCCCGGTGGCACACCTGCGAGTTCGGCCATCGCATCCCCTGGTCAGGTGTGTTTCCCCAATGCGGGTTCGCCCACCGTGTCGCTCACGGTTACCAATGCCTGCGGATCGGCCACGGCCAATGCGAATTTGTCCGTGGGCACCTTGCCACCATTGCCCGTGGTATCGAGCAACAGCCCCGTATGCCAGGGCCAGACACTGTCGCTCTCCGCCACGCTGATCCCCGGTGTTACCTACAATTGGACAGGCCCCAACGGCTTCAGTTCCAACCAGCCTTCGGTCACCATTCCGAACGTGAGCGCCGCGAACGCCGGTGCTTATACGGTGGTCGCCATCAGCAACGGATGCTCAGGGCCACCGGCCACGGTCAACGTGTCCGTGGTATCGGCCCCACCGGTGTCGATTTCGCCTTCTTCGGCGGCAATCTGCGCCGGGCAGAGTACCACCCTTACAGCAGGCGGCGCTGGCAACTACCAATGGTACATCGGGGCCAACCTGGTCGGTACAGGCGCTGTCTTCACGACCAGCCCGGCGATCACCACTACCTATACCGTAACGGGCTCCACGGGCGGCTGTCCGGGCAACTCCACCATTACGGTCACGGTGTATCCCTTGCCGATCGTTTCGGCCGGTACTCCACAAACCCTTTGCGACCAGGCCATACCGGTGACATTGACGGGTTCACCAGCACCCGGTACTTGGAGCGGGCCCCTGATCACGGCGGGCGGTGTGTTCACGCCGATACCCGATTCCTTGGGTGTTTTCACGCTCACCTACTCGCACACCAACAACAACGGCTGCACGAACACGGCACAGGTGAACGTGACGGTGAACGACCTGGTGCTGGTGGCCGATGCCGGACCGGACACCTCGTTCTGCCTCGGTACCGTTCCTGTGTTACTCCCCCATAGCCCGCCGGGCGGTACGTGGGTGGGCGCAGGGCCAGGAGGCGCTTTCACCCCGAGTTCTGTTGGCAGTTTCGCCGTTACATACAGCTACGGAACCGGTACCTGCGCCACCAGTGATCAGGTGCAGGTGCAAGTATTGCCCGCCCCGATCCTCACCGTTCCGGCCGACTTCAGCCTTTGTGCGGACGAAGCCTTGGTGCCCTTGCCAGCGACACCAGCGGGTGGAACGTGGACAGGCCCCGGTGTTGTTGGCAGCCCTGCCGAATTCGACCCCAGTGCCGTGCCCGCGGGTCAGCATGTGCTCACTTACTCGTACAGCGATGGTAGTGGGTGCATCGCCACTGCCCAGACCGTAGCTACCGTGAACGCCCTGCCCGTTGTGTCAGCCGGCGCCGACCTCGTGCTCTGCGACCAGCCGATACCGTATACCCTTTCAGCAAGCCCCGCGGGAGGAACCTGGAGTTCAACGTGGATGAACGTGACGGCGGCCGGTGAGTTCACGCCGAACGGGGTGGGTACGGACCAGGTGGCCTACACCGTGGTGAACGCCGCCAACTGTTCAGCAAGCGATACGATCCGGATCGATGTGGTCGCGGTGGACGAGCCGGCCCTTGCCGGAGCGGACACGGCCGTGTGCATCAACAGCGCGGTGCTTCAATTGACAGGGCTTCCCGCAGGAGGTGATTGGAGCGGAACTCAGGTGACCACCACGGGGCAGTTCACGCCGAGCAGCGCCGGTGCGTTCACCTTGACATACAGCGTTGGCAGTGCCACCTGCCTTACGATCGACCAGGTCGTTGTTACGGTGAACGACCTGCCTTTGGTGGATGCCGGCAACGACATCAGCGTTTGCCTGGATGGTGGGCCTCAAGTGCTGGTAGCTTCTCCTGCCGGAGGAGTTTGGAGCGGGGTAGGAGTGGACCCGTCCACCGGTGTGTTCGATCCGACGCTCGCGTTGCCCGGCGGTACGCCGGTGACCTATGCCTATACCGATCCCGCGACCGGTTGCAGCGCCAGCGACAATGCCACGGTCACGGTGAATCCCTTGCCTGTGGCTTCGTTCAGCCATGCTCCAGTGGCCTGTACCGGTGTCGGTTTTGCATTCACCAACACCAGCACCGGTTCCACCACGGCGCAATGGACCTTCGGGGATGGTGGCACTTCGGCTGCCGGGTCGCCTTCCCATACCTACGCAGCCACTGGTTCTTTCACGGTAACGTTGGTCGTGGGCACAGGTGCGGGCTGCACCGATACGGTCGCCAGCACGGTCGAAGTCTGGGATATACCGGTAGTGGACCTTGCGCTCAGCGTGGATTCGGGTTGCGGGCCATTGCAGGTCGCCTTCACCAATTCGTCCACCGGTAATGGATCGCAGTACCTGTGGGACTTTGGCGGTCTTTCCTCGTCCACGGAACAGGACCCGGCTCCCTTCAGCTTTCCTCCCGACCCGCAAGCCTCGATCTCCTACACCGTATCCCTTACCGTGAGCAACACCTGCGGTAGCGTATCCACCTCCGCTCCCATCGTGGTGATCCCGGTGCCTACGGCCGTCTTCGGCGTGAACGTGAATACGCACTGCTCGTTCACCGATGTGCCCTTCGGGAACGCCAGCTTCGGGCAGCCCGACAACTTCGTCTGGGACTTCGGCGATGGCGCTACGAGCAACTTGCCAGGGCCGATCGTAACACACGCCTACGTCACCGACCAGGATCCGGTGGTGTTCACCATTACCCTGGTAGCCTCCAACTCCTGTGGCAGCGACACGGCGCAGCAGTCCATCACCGTGCTGCCCAACGAGGTGTTCGCGTTCTTCAACACCGACCCCGTGCAAGGCTGTGCCCCGCTTACCGTGAACCTGACCCAGTATTCCACGGGCGATACGGCCTGGGTGTGGGACCTGGGCGATGGCAATACGAGCCTGGCGGAGGCCCCGACCCACACCTTTACGCAGCCGGGCACCTACACCATCGAGCTGTTCTCCTATGGCTGTGGTTTCGATTCGTACAGCACCGACGTAACGGTCTACCCTGCGCCTGAACCGGCTTTCACGGTAGCGCCCGCAACCCTGTGTGTCGGCGAGGCCTTCACCTTCACCGACCAGACACCGGGAACCACAGGTGTCGAATGGGACTTCGGCGATGGAACGACATCGACCCTGAGCGTAGCCGAGCATGTCTACACGACGAGCGGTACCTACCTGATAACGCTCACGGCAACATCGGCACCGAACGGTTGTACCGCTTCGATCACCCAGCCGGTCACCGTGCAGGTTACTCCTGTGGCGTCCTTCGATCCCTTGCCCGCATCCGGCTGCATCGATCTCGAAGTTGTTTTCCAGAACACCACCCAGGACGCTTCGTTCTACACCTGGGATTTCGGGAATGGCAATACGAGCGCGGCTGATTCACCGACGCATACCTACGGTGTTGCCGGTACGTACACGGTAATATTGATCGCCGAGAACCTGAACGGCTGTAGCGATACCATTTCGCTTCCTGTTGTTGCGCATCCGTTGCCGCAGAGTTCGTTCATCCTTTCCGGGCAACAAAGCTGCACTTCACCGGTAACGGTGTTCACGTTCAATACATCCCAAGGTGCGGTAGGGTATAGCTGGGACCTTGGCAACGGGCAGACATCGCTGTTGAACCAACCGGAGATCACGTTCGATGGGCCTGGTACCTATACGGTCCGTTTGGAGGCCACGAACCAGTTCGGCTGCTTGGATGTGGCCACGGCTACTTATACTGTCCATCCGACACCCGGAGCAGGGTTCACAGTTACGCCACAGCCTGCCTGTGCGGGTTATCCGGTCACGTTCACGAACACGTCCACCAATGCCAATGCCTTCCAGTGGGACCTGGGCGATGGTAGCTCGAGCACGTCCGACACACCGTTGCATACCTATGCCGGTCCCGGCCAGTATTCGGTGGTGCTTATCGCCACGGGTGCCGGTGGCTGCTCGGATACCCTTGTGGTGCCGGGTGCGGTGGTGGTCGATCCCTCGCCCTTTGCGGCCTTCAGCTCCGATACCCTTGGCACGGTTCGCAATGCCATGCAGTTCCGGAACCTCAGCCAGGGCGCATCGGAGTATTCCTGGGATTTCGGGGACGGGGAGACATCGACCGACATCCATCCCACGCACCTGTTCCCGGGTGATGGAGGAGGATACACCGTGTGCCTGCGCGTGCTGAACACCTTCGGTTGCCCGGATACTGTATGCGCGTTCATCGGCGTGCGTGGCGACCCCGGTGTGCACGTCCCCAACACCTTTACACCCAACGGAGATGGATTGAACGACGTGTTCAATCCGGTCTTCAACGGATTCAACGATTGGAACAGGCGACTGCTGATCTTCGACCGCTGGGGCGAGTTGATCCACGACACCCGCGACCTGCTTCCCTCATGGACCGGCCAGGCACGTGGCGTGGATTCGGAAGTAGGCGTCTACGTGTGGAAGGTAATCGTTGAACGCGATGGCGATGCCCGGGAGTTCATCGGGCACGTTACGCTCGTTCGCTAAAGTTCTTCGCGGAGGTCCTTCATCCGGGAACCACAACGGTCGCAGTACCGCGCTTTGGCCGTGATCTCCGTGTTGCCGCAGGTTTCGCAGAGGCGGTTCTTGCTGTTGCGTGTCTGGCGCGCCAGTTCAACGCTCACGATCCCTGTGGGTATCGCGATGATGGCGTAGCCCAATATCATGATGGCCGAAGCGATCGCCTGCCCCAATGCGGTGATGGGCGCTATATCGCCGTAGCCCACGGTGGTCAACGTGACGATCGCCCAATAGATGCTGCGCGGAACACTGGTGAATCCCGCTTCGGCAGGTTCCACAACGTACATGATGGCACCGAACACGGTGACCAGAACGAGCACGGCCAGCATGAAGACCAGGATGCGATGGCGACTTGCCAGAAGTGCCAGGAGCAGGAGTTGCGCCTCCCGTGCATATTCCAGCAGGTTGAATATCCTGAAGATCCTGGTGAGGCGTAGACCACGCACTACGGTCAGCGCTTGGGAGCCGGGGATCAGTATGCTGGCATAGGTGGGCAGTATGGCCAGTACGTCCACGATGCCGTAGAACCCGAACGCATATCGGCGCCAATTGTCCGTGATCCAAAGACGCGTGATGTACTCCAAGGTGAACAGGATGGTGATCGCCCATTCCGCGGTCCTCAGCAGTGTACCGTATTCCGCCTGTAGTTCCGTCAGGCTTTCGAGGAACACCAGCAGTACGCTGATCAGGATCAGGATGATCAGGATGATATCGAAAAGACGCCCGGATCGGGTGTGCGTGCCGAAAATGATGACCCGCAATTGTTTACGCAACGTATCCTTTCCGGCGGCCATGGTGGCAAGATACCAAGTCCATCAAGGATGGTCGTTCATCGTGCACCCGGGACCCCTTGCTCGGCGCCCGATCCTTCGCACCTTCGCGGCATGAAGTACGGCACGCTCGACGCTGCGGTGTTGGCCGAACTCGGTGCCGTGTTGGAGGCTGATGCTCTTTCCACCACGGAGGCCGACAGGCTCCATTACGGACACGATGAAACGGAGGACCTGAGCCATCCACCCGATGCGGTGGTGCGGCCCCGCACGGCCGAACAGGTGGCGGCCGTCGTGGCGATCTGTGCCAGGTACCGCATTCCTGTCACCCCGATCGGGGGGCGCACCGGGCTCAGCGGCGGAGCCCTCAGTGTTCGCGGTGGTGTAGGCCTTGCCTTGGACCGCATGAACGCCGTGCTCCACATCGATGAGCGCAACCTGCAGGTGACCGTGGAACCGGGAGTGATCACCCAAGTGCTTCAGGAAGCTGTTGCGGCCAAAGGCTTGTACTACCCGCCCGATCCAAGCAGCCGCGGCAGTTGCACCATCGGTGGTAACCTGGCGGAGAACGCAGGAGGGCCCCGCGCGGTGAAGTACGGCGTCACGCGCGACTTCGTGTTGAACCTGCAAGTGGTCCTGCCCGATGGACAGCTGATCTGGACCGGTGCGAATACGTTGAAGAACAGCACGGGCTACGACCTCACCCGCCTGTTGGTCGGCAGTGAGGGCACCTTGGGCATCATTACCAAAGCTGTCCTGCGCCTGATACCGCTGCCCCGGGAAACCCGCTTGATGTTGGTGCCCTTCACCGAAGCCACCAAGGCTTGCGAAGCGGTGAGCGCGGTGTTCCGGGCCGGTGTGGTGCCCAGTGCGATGGAATTCATGGAAAGGGATGCCATCCTCTGGACCATGCGTTTCACGGACGACCTTCCGGCGCAGTTGTCATCGGAACCTGCCGCGTACCTCTTGATCGAGGTGGATGGTAACGACCCGGAAGTGCTGATGCGCGAATGCGAGACGATCCTGACCGTGGTGGAGGAGCACAGTGCCGGTGAAGTGCTTTTTGCGGAGACCAGTGCCGAAAAGGACGCCTTGTGGCGCATGCGCAGAAGCGTGCCCGTGAGTGTGAAGGCGCACAGCACATACAAGGAGGAGGATACCGTGGTTCCGCGCTACGAACTCCCCCGCCTGCTCACCGGTGTCAAGGAGATCGGCTCCCGCTATGGGTTCTCCAGTGTTTGCTACGGTCATGCCGGCGACGGGAACCTGCACGTCAACATCATCCGTGGCGGGTTGGACGATCGGGTTTGGCACGAAGAATTGCCCAAGGCGATCCGGGAGATCTTCGAATTGACGGTATCACTCGGTGGAACCCTCAGCGGAGAACATGGCATCGGACTGGTGCAACGCCCCTACATGGACATCGCCTTCGACAAGGTGCAGCTGGAATTGATGCGGGGTATCAAGAGGGCCTTCGATCCTCAGGGGATCATGAATCCGGAGAAGGTCCTTCCCTGACCCACGGTGACCGGTGCCGCCTCAAAGGGCGTCCACGGACTTGACCATGGACGCGATGGTGCCATGCACCTGCATCCCGCTCGGCACTTCGAGCTTTTCGAATTTCAGGAGTTGCCCTCCGGCCATCCAGAAGGTGACGCGCTCGTCGGGTAGCATGGCCCTTAGCCCGCTGAGGAAATTCGGGATCTCTGCAGCGGGTGGATTGGCCATGAGCAGCGAAACCAACACCACGGAACCAGAGAACATGGAAACGACCTGTGCCAGGTCCGAAGCGGGAACGCTTTGTCCGAGGTAGATCGTGCGCTCGCCTTTGGCTCGGAGGAGGTAGTCCAGGTAAAGCAGACCGAGTTCATGGATCTCGTTCTCCGGGAGGTAAAGAACGAAGGTGCGCTCCCTGGGTGCAGCGCTCAGGGGCAACGAACCCGAAGCAATGATGAGCTTGTGGCGGATGATGTTGCTGACGAAGTGCTCCTGTGAGAGGCAAATGGCGTTCGATTGCCAGAGCAGTCCGATGTTTTCCAGAAGAGGCACGTACGCCTGTTCGACCAGGGCACGGAACCCATGGCTCTCCCGGTATTTGCTGCTGACGCTGTTGAACAGGACCTCGTCGAAGCTCAACATCGCCAGCTTCAGGGAATTGAGCACGTCACCGCCCGATGTCATTCTGGACGCGGTCTCGTTCACCAGACGTTCCCGGTCGGGCGGGCTCAAGGCAGCGATCTTCGAGATCTTGTGCCCGTTCTGGTGCAGGTAGGCCACGTTCAGGATGGCCTTCAGCTCGTCCAGGCTGTACGTCCTTATGTTCGTGTCGGTGCGGTCGGGTGCAAGCAGGCCATAGCGCTTTTCCCACATCCTGATCGTATGCGCCTTGACGCCCGAGAATTCCTCGAGGTCACGGATCTGGAAGCGGTTCATATACAAGCTCATGGCAAGGGAAAGGCAAACGGTTCGATCCTTACTACGCAGGATTGAACAGACGGTAGAAGAACGCCTCAACGTGGATATGGTTCGTCGGGTACCAATAAGAAGAGGCCCCCGCTTGCGCGGAGGCCCCTTCCATTGTTGGTCGTACTGGATCAGCGAATGATCTGCACCTGCATCGAGCGGGCGCTGTTGTTGCCCAGGATGCTCAGGGTGTAGGTGCCATTGGCGATGCCGTCCACGTCCAGTTCAACGCGGCTCTGGCCTGCTGGTAAGTTGAGGTCCAAGGTGCGCACCTCGCGGCCCGAGATGTCCGTAAGAACCACACTGCCTTGGGTGCTGAGCTTGCTGTCGAGGTCGATGAAGAAGCGATCGCTGCTCGGGTTCGGCCACACGGTCAAGTTGTTCAGCAAGGCATCGCGGTCGTTCACGCTGGTAACCACTGGAAGCGCTACCAATGGACCACCGGATGGCAGGGCCACGTAGAGTCCGAAACCGGCACCGTTGCTGTTGACGGCAGGGTTGAGGAAGCCGGAGGCGAGCACGGTGAGCGCTGCACCGTCAAGTCCAAGGGTGGACAAGGGGGCTGCAAAGCTGGCCACCGGGCTGCCGTTCGCGGTCTGCACCTGCAGGATGTAGTCTTCGGTACCCACGGAGAGGTAACCATCGAATTCGCCATAGGAAAGGTCGTCCACGATCGTGGCTCCGGCCAGCAGGGCCAGTTCGGCAACGTCCACCGTGGGGGCGTCGGTAGCACCGTGGAACACGAGTACGTCCGTGTTGGTGGCCACCGTAGCCGCTTCACGAGCACCACCGAAGACGTAGATGTCGAACGGGGTGGCAGGGCTGTAACCGCTTCCGCTCACGATGCCGTTGGCAACGAGCACGTAGGTTTCATCGGCAGCCAGGTTGTAGTCGAAGGTGGCGATGGCTTGGGCAACGCTGGTACTGTTGGCAGGGGCGATGGCCACCTCCAGGTCCACACCGCTGGGCACTGTGGTGAAGGGGGTAGCGGTGCGGAAGGCGAAGTTGTCGAGCAGGAGGTCACCGTTCAGGTACACGTCCACCTGGGCAGCGGCCGCGTCGGCGCTGTTGTGGATCACTTGGATACGCGCCTCACCGGTGGGCAATTGCACGGCTGGCAATTCCACCAGGGCACCACCGCTAGGTAGGGCGACCCACAGACCGAAGGCGGCACCATTGCTGTTGTTGGCGGGGTTCAGGAAGCCGGAGGCCAGCACCGTCAGGGCTGCACCGTTCAGGTTCAAGGTTGCAAGTGGTGCCTGGTAGGCGGCCACTGGGGTGCCGTCGGGCAACTGTACTTCGAGGACGAAGTCTGCCGTTGGTACTTCGAGGTATCCTGCGAACTCACCGTAGCTGAAGGGGTCAACGATCACTGCACCGCCGAGCACTGCGGTCTCCGCCACCTGTACGGTAGGAGCATCGGTGGAACCGTGGAACACCAACACATCGGTGCCAGGACCTTGAGCGGTCTCACGTCCGCCGGCCACGTAAATATCGAAACCGGTGGCAGGTGTGTAACCGCTTGCGCTTACGATACCATTGGCAACGAGCACGTAGGTCTCATCGGCCTCCAGGTTGTAATTGAAGGTTGCGATGGCTTGGGCAACGCTCGTGCTAGTGGCTGGGGCGATGGCCACTTCCAGGTCCACGCCGCTGGGCACCGTGGTGAAGGGGGTTGCAGTGCGGAAGGCGAAGTTGTCGAGCAGGAGGTCACCGTTCAGGTACACGTCCACCTGGGCAGCGGCCGCATCGGCGCTGTTGTGGATCACTTGGATACGCGCTTCACCGGTGGGCAATTGCACGGCTGGCAGTTCCACCAGGGCACCACCGCTGGGCAGGGCCACCCACAGACCGAAGGCGGCACCGTTGCTGTTGTTGGCGGGGTTCAGGAAGCCGGAGGCCAGCACCGTAAGAGCGGCACCGTTCAGGTTCAGGGTGGAAAGGGGAGCCTGATAGGCAGCTACCGGGGTACCGTCGGGCAACTGTACTTCGAGGACGAAGTCGGCCGTAGGCACTTCGAGGTATCCGGCGAACTCACCGTAGCTGAAGGGAGGCACGATCACTGCACCGCCGAGCACTGCGGTCTCGGCCACCTGTACGGTGGGAGCGTCGGTAGCACCGTGGAACACCAACACGTCGGTGCCGGGGCCTTGGGCCGCTTCACGTCCGCCGTCCGTTACATAAATGTCGAAACCGATGGCAGGGGTGTATCCGCTGGGGCTTACGATGCCGTTGGCAATGAGGAGGTAGGTCTCGTCCTGGGCCAGGTTGTAGGTGAATGTTGCCAGGGCTTGGGATACATTGGTGCTGTTCGCAGGCGCGATCGCCACTTCCAGGTCCACACCGCTTGGCACCGTGGTGAATGGGGTGGCCGTGCGGAAAGCGAAGTTGTCCAGCAGCAGCGAGCCGTTCAGGTAGACGTCCACCTGCGCGGCTGCAGCATCGGCACTGTTGTGGATCACTTGGATCCTTGCGGTTTGTGCCACGGCGCTGGTCGCCGCAAGCAGGGTTACCCCCGTAAGGGCTGTAAGAAGGGTTGTTCGTGTGTTCATGTCGTAGTCGGGTTTTAGGGTATCGACATGCATGAAACACAGGTTGCGAACTTTTGTTCAGGATATTCGACAAAATATTTAACAAAGTAGACGAAGGCTGGAACGAAGAAGGGTGGACCGCTGGATCCACCCTTCAGGTCCTG
>JBIIYD010000202.1:0-5714 GCA_044347005.1 Flavobacteriales bacterium
TACGACTACGTTCCCAAGGAAGGAAGCGCGCCTGCTCCCAACAACTAGATGATACCCTGAACGGAAGAGCATCCGCCTATGGTGGATGCTCTTCTCTTTTGTCGACCCATGAGTTCCAGCCGTTACGTGCAGCGCGGTGTCTCCGCCGACAAGGAGGATGTCCACAAGGCCATTGCCGGGCTTGACAAAGGCCTGTTCCCGAAGGCCTTTTGCAAGGTGGTGGCCGACGGGCTGACGGGCAGCGAGGACCATTGCATCGTGATGCACGCCGATGGGGCGGGCACCAAGTCCTCCCTGGCCTATGCCTATTGGAGGCAGACCGGTGATATCAACGTGTGGCATGGCATCGCCCAGGACGCCATCGTCATGAACCTCGACGACCTGCTCTGTGTGGGTGCCACCAACGACATCCTGCTGAGCAGTACCATTGGCCGCAACAAACGCCTGATCCCCGGCGAGGTCGTTAGCGCCTTGATCGAAGGCACGGAGATCTTCCTACAACGCATGCGGGACCTGGGGGTCGGTATCCATAGCACAGGCGGCGAAACGGCCGATGTCGGCGACCTTGTGCGCACGGTGATCGTGGACAGCACGGTGGTTTGCCGCATGCGTCGCGATGAGGTCATCGACAATGCCAGGATCCGACCGGGCGATGTGGTCGTTGGTCTTTCCAGCACCGGTCGTGCCAGCTACGAGGACGGGTACAACGCAGGCATGGGCAGCAATGGCCTCACCAGCGCGCGCCACGACCTTTTCACCAAGGAACTCGCCACGGCCTTCCCGGAAACGTTCGATCCCGGCACACCGTCCGACCTGGTCTACAGCGGTCAGGCCCGTTTGACCGACCCCTTGGAAGGCACCCCATTGGACCTTGGCAAGGCGGTACTCTCGCCCACGCGCACCTATGCCCCGGTGGTGCGCTCGGTCCTGGAGGCCATGCGCTCGGACATCCATGGCATGGTGCATTGCAGCGGTGGCGCCCAAACCAAGGTGTTGCACTTCATCGAAGGGCTGAAGGTCATCAAGGACGACCTCTTCCCCACGCCTCCCTTGTTCGCTGCGATCCAACGGATGAGCGGGACCTCCTGGCAGGAGATGTACAAGGTCTTCAACATGGGCCACCGTTTGGAGTTCTACGTTCCCGCGCATCGGACGGAAGCCATCATCGCGGTTTCGACAGCGTTCGGGATCGATGCCAAAGTGATCGGCAGGGTGGAGGAAGCGGCTACCAAGGAGGTCGTTCTGACCAGCGAGCACGGCACGTTCATCTACCATTGAGTCCGTAGCCAAAGCGGCACGAACGTTCGACCATCCATGAGCGACCTACTCTCGAAATTGTCCGCCTTGCACGACCGCAGGGAGGAGATCGGCAAGCAGCTCGCCGACCCGACGGTAATCGCGGACCAGAAGAAGTTCGTGGAGTTCAATAGGACGTACCGCGACCTGGAGCCCATCGAGCAAGCTTTCCAGCGCTTCCGTCGCATGCACGACGACCTTGCCGGTGCGGAGGAGATGCTGCGCACCGAAAAGGATCCCGAAATGCTGGACATGGCCCGCCTGGAGCGTGACCAACTCCGCGAGGCCATTACCGCCATGGACGAGGAGGTGCGCCTGATGCTGGTGCCCAAGGACCCGAACGACGCACGCAATTGCACCATGGAGGTGCGCGCGGGCACCGGCGGCGACGAGGCCAGCCTTTTCGCCGGTGACCTGTTCAAGATGTACACCCGCTACTGCGAAGGCCGCGGATGGAAGGTGGAGGTGGCCGATGTGAGCGAAGGCACCGTGGGTGGATACAAGGAAGTGGTGTTCAACGTGATCGGCGATGGCGCATACGGGGTGCTCAAGTTCGAAGCCGGTGTGCACCGGGTGCAGCGCGTGCCGGCCACGGAAGCCAGCGGACGCATACACACCAGCGCGGCCACGGTGAACGTGTTGCCGGAGGCCGAAGAAACGGACGTGGAACTGAAGGACAGCGATGTGAAAATGGAGACCGCGCGCAGCGGTGGTGCCGGTGGCCAGAACGTGAACAAGGTGGAGACCAAGGTGCGATTGACCCACCTGCCCACCGGCCTCGTGGTCATGTGCCAGACGGAACGCAACCAGCTCGGCAACCGGCTCAAGGCCATGCAGATGCTGCGCACCAAACTCTACGAGGACAAGGTGCGCGAGCAGGAGGCATTGGTGGCCGCACACCGGAAGAGCCAGGTGAGCAGCGGGGACCGCAGTGCCAAGATCCGTACGTACAACTTTCCCCAGAGCCGCGTTACCGACCACCGCATCGAGCTGACCGTACACAACCTGCCCGAGGTCCTCAACGGGGATATCGGGGCCATCATCGATGCCCTGCAACTCGCGGAACGTACGGAGAAGTTGAAGGCGGAATCAGGGCTCTAAGGGATGTGGTAATGAATGGATGCTGTGATGTGGAAAGGCCAATGCCGATCCACCGGACGAGATGTTCGACGTACAGCTTTGCTGCGTATGATAGGTAGGTCCTCATGACCCACTCGGACCCGACGGAGAGCTGATGGACCTCTCCGCGATGCATGGTTCCTGATCGAAGAACGTATTTCCATCTCCACATCCCCATATTCCCACATCTCCATATTTTCCCATCTTCCCACCCGATCTTTGCCCCCCCGTGACACGCACCGAACTCATCCGAACCATACAACGCAAGCGCAGCCTGCTCTGCGTTGGGCTCGATACCGAACCGCACCTCGTACCCGATCATTTCCAGCACGAAAGCCATCCGGTGCGGGCCTTCAATGAAGCGATCGTAGAGGTAACGCACGACCTGGCCGTGGCCTATAAGCTCAACCTCGCATTTTACGAGGCCTTGGGCGATCAAGGTTGGTTGGACCTGGAAGCGACCGTGGCCTACATCCGGAGCAAGGGCGATTGTTTCATCATCGCGGACGCGAAACGTGGTGATATCGGCAACACCGCCCGCAAGTACGCCGAGGCCTTCTTCGATACCCTGGACGTGGATGCCGTGACCTTGTCGCCGTACATGGGCCGCGACAGCATTACGCCCTTCATGGGGCGACCCGGCAAATGGGGTATCGTGCTGGGCATAACGAGTAATGCAGGGGCGGAGGACTTCCAGTTCCTGAAAGTGGACGGCGAGCGACGCCTGTTCGAAGTGGTGATGCAACGTTGTACCGAATGGGGCGGCCCTGATGAATTGATGTTCGTGGTGGGCGCCACCCGCCCTGAGGTACTGGCCGAAGTGCGTAGTGCGATACCGGAACATTTCTTCCTGGTGCCCGGAGTAGGCGCGCAAGGTGGGGACCTGAATGCCGTGCTTGAAGCGGGGATGACCGCCCATGGGGGCCTGCTCATCAACAGCAGTCGAGGGATCCTCTACGCGGCCAAAGGAAAGGACGCCATTCCGGCTGCCCGCGATGCCGCCTTGCACATGCAGCGCACCATGGCCGAAGCCATGCGCAAGAAAGGGATCTAGCAGCATTGTTTCCTTGTTGAGAAGGCCCATTTACACGCTACGCAAGTGATGGGGATTTCGGTTTCGTACCGGGTTGGAAAACCGGATGCAGGTCGATACCTTGATCATCGCGTGATCGATGAAAAAAGCGTCGATCGGCATAAGCATGTTCGAAGCGCTCAGGAATTCTTTCGATGCGTCGGGTCCATCTTCAGGCCACTTGCGTCCGGTGAAGGACAAGGCGCCCTGCGAACTCTTGTTGGACCCGGGATTCCCCTATGGCGAGGACCTTCTCCAGTTCATCTGGGGTTCGCGTCTCTTCGACCAGTATGCCCTGTATACCACGACCGGTGAGCCCGTCGAAGTGCTGGATCCGGGACGCATACAGGACCACAGCGGACCCGATCTGGAGGGCGCTTTGATCAGGATATCAGGGCAGTTATGGGCGGGCAGCGTGGAAGTCCATCTGCGCAGCAGCGAGTGGAACGCACATGGTCACCAACACGACCCCGCCTACGACCCCGTGGTGTTGCATGTCGTGTTCAAGCACGATGCGGAGGTGCGCACGGTACAGGGTCGCACGTTGCCAACGGTGGAATTGTACCGGCGCATCTCGAGGGACAGCATCGACATGCATCTGGAACTCATGCGGAGCCAGCTTTTCGTGCCGTGTGCCCGCCGCCTGCACCATACCGATCCATTGCGTAACGGGGCATGGCTCGACCGGGTGCTCGTGGAGCGGCTGGAGCGCAAGACCATGGATGTGGAAGGCCTTTACCAGCAGTTGGACAAGGACCCATCTGCCACCCTGTACCATATCCTGGCCCGCGCATTCGGCATGAAGGTGAACGCCATACCGTTCGGCATGCTCGCCCATGCCCTGCCTCTCAACGTACTGCAGAAATACCGGGACGATGCCTTTCGGACGGAGGCATTGCTCTTCGGACAGGCAGGCCTTCTTCAAGTGGACCTGGTGGATGAATATCCCCGACGAATGCAGGGGGAGCATTCGCATCTGGCGCGCATGCATGGCCTGCGTCCAGCGCCACTGGCGGCGTGGAAATTCGGGCGCATCAGGCCTGTGAACTTCCCTACGGTACGCATCGCACAATTCGCCCAGCTCCTGATACGCTTGGACGGCATGCTGAACGACCTGTTGGAAGTGGACGATGTGTTGGTCCTGCGGCAGCTCATTGAGGTCGAGGCGAGCGATTACTGGACCACCCATTACCGGTTCGATACGCCCAGTGCGGGGCGACCCAAACGGATCGGTCTTACGGTCGCTGACCATTTGATCATCAACGCGGTGGTGCCGGTGCTCTTTGCCCTGGGCAGGCTGCACGGCAGGCCCGATCGGATGGAGCGCGCCATCCGCCTGCTGGAGCAACTGCCCGCGGAACGCAACAGCGTGATCGATGGTTGGGCCGGGGTGGGTATGCACGCCGACTCCGCGTCCAGGGGGCAGGCTTTGATCGAGCTCAGGAGCAGCTATTGCGACAAGCGGCGCTGTTTATCGTGCGGCATCGGCAACCAATTGCTGCGCAGTACCGTCAAGTCCAGGTGACCGGTTTTCCCGAACACCCCATTTCCGATCCCATGATCGCCCGCATCAAGACGGCCTTCGAGCAACAAGCCTTCGGGGTTTGTGCCTGGTGGGCCGAAAAGCTCAACATCAAGGCCGAGCAGGTCCGGCTCTCCTTCATCTACCTCAGCTTCATCACAGCGGGTGTGCACCTGGTCGCCTATCTGGTCATGGCGTTCATCCTTCAACACAAGGAGCGGATCAAACAGCCATTTCGCAAGCGCAGCACGGTCTGGGACCTTTGACCTGCCGACCGGCCGGGGGGCACTGGATCGTCACCCTCGATCGTCATGATGGCTTCCGGTATGAACGGTTACTTTTCCCGGGTCGGCCCATTGCCGTTCATCCATGCGCAACAGTCTTCGCAAATTGGTCGTTGGCCGGGGCCAGAAAGCCGGCGATGAACGTCATCCGACGATCCAGCGCCGCAAGGAGAACCTGGAGGCGATCTGGAACAACACCTTCGATGAGGATGCCGGCCTGGAGAAGGTCGTGAGGCTCCTTCTGGCGGCAAGCCAGTTCCTGTTCCCGGGCATGTACATCAAGCACTTGTTCTGGCGGATGGGCCCCTTGTACCAGGATTTCGCCATCGAGGTGTTCGTGGTGTTGAAGACACTCTTTCCACTCCTGGCCATGGGAATGGGTTGGGAGAAGGAACCAGTGGCGTATTATCTGGTCGTATGG
>JBIIYD010000203.1:0-5670 GCA_044347005.1 Flavobacteriales bacterium
TTGGTTTGATGCGGCTTCATGATGCAAAAGCACCAAGCCGTTGGGCAACCTTGACAAAGGCAACCCCTTGGTTTTCAAGAGGACATTGTGATCAACGGTCAGGACAGAGATCCCAAATAGGCTCTAACGTCTACATTCACCGCCCGGAAATTCAAGCGGACCACCGGACTTTTTTCATCCACCGACCTCGCATTACATTGAACAGGACCATCATGATCCCGACCCTTCGACGGACCGTACTCATAGGGTTCTGCCTTCTTGCCGTGCACAGCGCATGGGCCCAGTGCCAGATCAGCGCCAGTGCGAACCGAACATCGATCACCTGCGGCACCTGCGTAACGTTGAGCGCGTTCGGCAACGGGACCGGCAACATCGCGTTTTCCGAGGACTTCAATTCCGGTGCACCGGTCGGTTGGCAGTTCACCCAATCGGCCCAGTTCAACAACCCATGCTCGCCCAACGGCGTGGATGGCACCACGCACCTGTGGATGGGACCCGGATCCATCAACCCCCGCGATATGGTCACGGTGCCCTTGGACCTATCCCTGGGCGGATCGATCTGCTTCGATATGCTCTTTGCAGAGCAAGGCGAGAACTCGCCCTGCGAAGGACCTGATGAACCCCAGGAAGGAGTGTACATCGAGTACTCCGTGGATGGTGGTGCCACATGGGTCCAGATCTTCTACTTCGACCCCAACGGAGGCAACGACCCACAGTTGACCAACTGGAACAACTGGTGTTTTGCCCTGCCACCGGGTGCGGCTACCCCCAGCACGATCATTCGCTGGCACCAGGACGATGTTACGGACGACATCTACGACCACTGGGGCATCGACAATGTGGAGATCACCCTCAACGACCCCAACTTCGGGGTGACGTGGTTGCACGATAACTACTCCTATGGTTTGGGAGTGCCAGGAGGACCCAACCCAACACCCGTATGCCCGACCCAGACCACGACCTATGTGGCGCAGGTATCCGACGGCATTTCCACCTGCCTGGACAGCGTGACCATCACCGTGGTGGACCCTGTGATCATTTTGACAGCCGGCGATGATCAGACCATATGCAGTGGCGAATGCGCGGACCTGAACGGTAACGGATTCCATCTGGTGAGCCCGGCCAGCACACCCACCTTCGAGAACAATGAGTTCGCTCTGGTCGCAAGTGGCAGCGCCACCGTGAACATAAACGTGCAAGGCTTGAACGCCACCACCTTGTCGAACGGGTCCATAACACAGGTGTGCATCAATGGCTTCAACTTTTCCGGGTCCTTCTTCTGCACCGATTTCGGAGGCTGTAGCTGCAATGGCCTTCCTATCGGATTTGGTGAGACCTGCGCGCTGACCGCAGGAGGATTTACCGTTACGCTCACCTCGCCCGGAGGATGTGAGATCGTCCTGGTGCCGGCCGGAGCCGCTAACGGGGATTATACAAATACCTGTTTCATTCCCATTGGGGGAACGCCCATTGGCGGAGCCTTTCCAACAGGCGGCCCATGGAACCCGCAGGAACCCATCAGTGATCTGAACGGATGCGATGCCAATGGTGTCTGGACATTAAGCTTCAATGCCCCGGGACTCGGGCTGGGATTCGGGAGCCTCACTGGCTGGAACATCAGTTTCGACGACCCCGAGATCACCGAACCGGTCGACTTCATCTGGTCGCCGACCACGAGCATGACCGGCTCCGATACGTTCTCGCCGGAAGTGTGCCCAACGAGCACCACGACGTACACCTTGACCGCTACGGACCTGGCCGGTTGTCTCACCGTTTCCGACGATGTGCTGGTCACCGTGGAGAACTGCTGCGACCTGCAGATCATCACCGTGGACGTGGTGCCACCCAGCTGTACGCTCAACGATGGAAGCATCACCATCAGCGCGCTCCAAGGACAGACTACCGGTGTCGTTTATTCCATCGATGGCGGAACTCCCCAGACCTCGCCAACCTTCACGGGACTGGGCGCCGGTCAATACACGATCACTGTCAACGACGATAATGGCTGTCCAGTAAACCGGGTGGTCGACCTGCAAAGCGCTGAAGGACCTGTGATCAATGGTGTGACCACGACGCCTTCGGACTGCGGCACCGCCAACGGTACGATCACCATCGACGCGACGGGCTCCGGATTGGAATACAGCCTGGACGGGGTCGACTTCCAACCATCACAGACCTTGACCAACGTGGCGAACGGAACCTATACCGTGGTAGTACGGGACGCATCCGGATGCACTGCCGATACGGCCGCAGTGCTGATATCTCCCAATGCCCCGGTCCCGGTGATCACCGGCCCCAGCACCGGTTGTTTCGGAGAAGTATTGGTGCTAACGACCACCGAGCCCTTCGTATCCTATGTCTGGAGCACCGGCAGCAATACAGCGACCACCAACGTATCCACTTCCGGCCTGGTGACCGTTACCGTAACGGATGCCCAAGGCTGCACGGGTACCAGCACCCCGTTCGATGTGCTGCTCGAAGGACCCACGGCCGTGTTCACCACGACACCAAGTTCGCCCCAACTGCCAGGCACCACGGTTGCCGTGTTCGATGCATCCACGGCCACGGGAAGCGCTATAACCGATTGGTCCTGGGATTTCGGGGATGGCGGTAACGCCTCCTCTCCCGATACCTCATGGACCTACGATGCCGCAGGTCAATACGTGATCACGTTGGTGGTGACCACGGCCAACGGCTGCGTGGATACGGTGAGCACGGTCTACATCATCCGTCCTGCGGACATCAAGGTACCCAACGTGTTCAGTCCGAACGGCGATGGCAGCAACGATTACTTCGTGATCGACAACATCGAATTCTTCGGGAACGAACTGACCATCTTCAACCGCTGGGGGAATGTGGTGCACAGCCAAAAGGACTACCGCAACCAATGGCGCGGAAGCGACCTGCCGGACGGCACCTATTTCTACGTGCTATTGTTGGAGGATGGCCGGGAATTCACCGGGCATGTGACCTTGCTCCGGTAATACCGAACGCTGACACACCCCGGACCTTCGATCATCAGCATCGAATGTCCGGGGTGTTCTTCATTGCCGGCTTGGGAGAACCGTTCGCTCATCGTGAAACCGGACGATCCAGTTGGATCCCAAGCCATTGTCCGGAAGCCTCTCGACGCGGGCCGACCCCGGAGTTCTGCGATTCCAGCGCACCAAACTGGATCTCCCACCTGTGCCAAATGAAGAAGCCGCCCCAATGGACGGCTTCTTCACGTTACCGGATAATGATCACTTACCCGCTCCCATCGCCTTCTTCCACTCGGCGATCTTGTCCTTGTTCATCTTGACATAGGCATCGTACTTGGCCTCTTCGGCCATCTTCATGCTCTCTTCCGAGGTTGCGATGGCACCCTTGAAGTCGCCGTTCTGGGCTTGGGCCAAGGCCAGGGTGTACAGGTTCCAGAACTTCCGCTCCAACTCCACGCTCTTGGTGGCGTACTTGAGGGCAGCCTCTGGTTCCATGTTGCGGTCCACCATGAAGCGGGCGCAGTTGTTATAGGTCCTGAAATCGGCCTTCTCCTCGTTCAGGGCGGCTTTGATGTTCTCCATCGCCTTCTCGGTGGCATCGGCATGGAGGTCCACGCTCACGAGCGTATTCTCCCAACGCAGGTCCAGGCGGGCACGGTCGTCCTTAACGGCATCGAAGCCGAAGGTCAGGGTCTCGGTGAACTCGCTCTTGGTAGGCTTCACCTTCACTTGCACCACATCCTCCTCGGGCTTGCGGTCCTCTTCGCCCCACAGCTCGGTGTTCTTGTTCAGGATCACGGTCCACTCATCGGCACCGGGAATTGTGAAAACGGAGTACTTGCCGGCTTCCACTTTCTGGCCACCGAACACGACAAGGCCATCGAACTCGATGGTGGTGTTCAGGTTGGCCCCGGTGCGCCATACTTTGCCATAGGGCAGCAGTTCGCCGAAGATCTTACGTCCCCGAACACTGGGGCGGTTGTATTCGACTTCGATCTTGGTAAGGCCGACCACCTGCTCCACCTCGCCCTTTGGGCTGGGGGATGGAAGGTCCTGGGCATTGGACACGAGCGCGCTCAAGAAAAGCGCGGGAACGATGGCATATTTCATCATACGGTTCGGTTTGTTGGACTGACTGGAAACACTGAAGTCCCTTCCCGGTTCGGAAAGGAAGGGCTAAAGTAAGACCAAGGTCAGGATCCTCCTGCCCGAACGACAACGTACTGTCGGCCCCTCAGGCCACGCGCAGATTGCTCAACCTTGAGTGGTCGAACTTATCACGCGCATAGCTCAACGTGACGCGCAGTTCGGCAGGGCGGTCCGGAGAGCCGGGCAACTCGTACATGGCATCGGTCATGATCGCTTCGCAGATGCTGCGAAGTCCACGCGCTCCGAGCCTGTAATCCAAGGCTTTCTCCACGATGAAGTCCAGCACCTTCTTGTCGAAGCTGAGCTTCACCTTGTCCATCTCGAACAGCTTCACGTACTGTTTGATCAGGGCGTTCTTGGGCTCGGTAAGGATGCGGCGCAGGCTTTCCTTGTCCAAGGGATCGAGGTAGGTGAGCACCGGGAAGCGACCGATGAGTTCGGGGATCAATCCGTAGGTGCGCAGATCGGTGGGGCTCACGTACTGGAGCAGGTGTTCATCGTTGATGCGAACCTCCTTGCTGGCGCTGTACCCTACGGCACTGCTCTTCACGCGGCGTGCGATCATTCGCTGGATGCCATCGAATGCGCCACCACAAATGAACAGGATGTTGCGCGTATCCACCTGGATCAGTTTCTGCTCGGGATGTTTACGGCCACCTTGGGGTGGCACGCTCACGGTGCTGCCCTCGAGCAATTTCAGCAGGGCCTGCTGCACACCTTCACCACTTACGTCGCGGGTGATGCTGGGCGTATCGCTCTTGCGGCTGATCTTGTCGATCTCGTCGATGAACACGATGCCGCGCTCGGCCTTGCTCACGTCGTAGTCCGCCGCTTGAAGCAAACGGCTCAGGATGCTCTCCACGTCCTCGCCCACATAGCCCGCTTCGGTAAGTACCGTGGCATCGGCTATGGCGAACGGCACGTTGAGCATACGGGCGATGGTCTTGGCCAGCAGGGTCTTGCCACTGCCGGTCTCGCCCACGAGGATGATGTTGCTCTTCTCGATCTCCACATCGTCCGAGGTGGAGGCCGGTTTCTGGAGCAGGCGCTTATAGTGGTTGTAGACCGCCACGCTCAACACCTTCTTGGCATCGTCCTGGCCGATCACGTATTCGTCCAGGAAGCGCTTGATGTCCGAGGGGCGCTGGAGGATCAGGCTTCCCTCCATCTCGGAGCGTGAGCGCTGGCTCAGCTCTTCGGAAATGATGTTCTGCGCCTGTGCGATGCAGCTATCGCAGATGTGTCCCGTGATGCCGGCGATGAGGACGTTGGTGTCCTGCTTGTCGCGGCCGCAGAAGGAACATTTGATCTCTTTCTTTTCCATAGTGCAGGTTGGAACGTCCTCCTACGGACATTCCGGGATAAGCGTTGCAAGGTACGACGAAGGCCGGGGGAATTGTTCCTCCGGCCTTCGGGGTTTGGGTGTAGGTGTCGCGCAAGTAGCGGGCGCGAGATCTCGCTCCCCTATTTGTGCTTCACCAGCACTTCGTCGATCATGCCGTAGGCCTTGGCCTCGTCGGCGATCATCCAATAATCGCGG
>JBIIYD010000029.1:0-18073 GCA_044347005.1 Flavobacteriales bacterium
ACCACCACCTTGGTGAACGGGACCTGGACCTTCGCCTTGATCGAGAACACGACCACCGAGATCCAGTTCAACAAGGTGGAGCTCGTCTTCGGCCCGCCGTTCAGTTATGTGGACATCACCGGAGGCAACGCGAATGCACAGTGCGACCAGGCCCAATGCGTACAAAGTGGTGCCGGTGAGATCACGTTGGCCACCAATGTGAACTACCCGCAGAACCAGCCCAACTACCCGAACCTGACCGTGAACGGTTGCAACTGGAACGCCGAGCCGAACAACACCTCCTGGTTCTATTTCACGGCATCGGCGGCCACGGTCGATGTCTCCGTTTCCGGCTTTACGAACAATGCACAGCAGACCATCGTGCTCAGGAATACCGGCTCCTGCGCTGCTCCTGCATACAGCCTCGCAGCCTGTCCGACTTCGATGTTCGTGGGTGGTTGCAACACCACCACCGGCGATCCGGTGCGCTATCACCGGGTGTGCTACGATGGTGGCATCAAGTTCAACCACGGCTATTCGCTGAGCGGCCTTACCGTGGGCGAGGAGTACGTGCTCATCGTGGACGGGCAGTCCGGCGCCAACTCCACGTTCTACATCGAGATCGCATCGGGTGCCGACAATGGCTGTGCGCCCCTGGTCGTGGAACCCGAGATCACGGAAGTGGTACTTGAAGATCCCGGATGTGACAACACGGATGGTTCCATCACCGTAACGGCCACCGGTGCCGAGCCGCTCCAATACAGCATCGACAATGGACAGACCTTCCAGGCTAACGGCTCGTTCACCGGCCTCGCCGCCGGGGACTACACCATCGTGGTCCTGGACGACAATGGCCTCTCCGTGGATTCGCTGGTGACCCTCGTAGGCCCCGTGCTTCCTGTCGTGGAGTCCATTTCCACCGTGGACCCGAGCTGCGGCGAAACGAACGGGTCGATCACCATCGGCGCTACGGGAGCCGCGTTGCAGTACAGCATCGACGGTGGTGTCACCTTCCAGCCGTCCAACACCTTTGCCGACCTTGCAGCTGGTACCTACCCTGTGGTGGTCTCCTCGGACGGATGCACCGTGGCCTTGGATGTGGTGCTGGCACCGAGCAACGGCCCGCAGATCACTGCCGTGAACGGAACGGACCCCACCTGCAATGGCGACCTGAACGGCAGCATCACCATCGTGGCAAGCGGTCCGGACCCCTTGCAGTACAGCATCGATGGTGGCACCACGTTCCAAAGTGCCGCGCTTTTCGAAGGACTTGCTGCCGGCACCTACCAAGTGGTGGTGCAGGATGCGAACGGATGCCCCGCGAACAGTACGGCGGTGCTCGTGGATCCCGCACCGCTGGCATGGACCAACGTGGAAGTATCCGATGAGAGTTGTTCCGGGGTCTGCGACGGCATCGTACTGGCCGAGGCCCAAGGGGGTGACAGTTTCTCGCTGAACGGTGGCGCGCCTCAGTCCACCGGCCTGTTCAGCGGACTCTGCCCGGCTACGTATCAGATCACGTTGGCCAACGCCGGCGGTTGCAGCATCGATTCCACCGTTACCGTTGCCGGAGGCACTGTGGTCGTGGCCGGCTTCACGGCTTCTCCTTCGGTGGGCATCCTGCCGGGTACCACGGTGGTGTTCACGAGCACCTCACAGGGAGCCAGCAGTGTTGCCTGGGACTTCGGTGGCTTCGGCACATCGACCGACGATCCTACTTCGTTCGTCTTCCCCTTGGAAGAGGGCACTGCAACGGTCTGCCTTGTTGCCACCAGCGCCAATGCTTGCGCCGACACCGCCTGTACCGTGTTGGAGTTCGGTGCCGACAGCGAAGTGATCGTGCCCAACGTGTTCAGTCCGAACGGTGATGGCGACAACGACACCTTCGGCATCATCGGCGATCCCGGGCCTTTGTCCTCCTTCTCCTTGCAGGTCTACAATCGATGGGGCCAGTTGGTCTTCTCCGGCGATCGGCTGCGCATGGTGTGGGACGGACGCCAGGGTAGCGGCATGGAACTCTCCGAAGGCACGTACTACTGGGTGCTCAACTACCAGCCGACGACCGGTGAATTGGTGGAACGCACCGGGCATGTGACCTTGCTGCGCTGATCTGGCGAGAGGCTCAAGAGCGTTGCTGCTTGATCAGCGTGAGGCCTACGCCGCCCAGCACCAAGGCCGAAGCCAGCACAAGCCGCAGCGTGAGGCTTTCGGAGAGCAGCGCCGCGCCGCCGAGCGCTGCGATCACCGGCACCGACAGTTGCAATGTGGATGCCTTGGTCGCAGTCAAGTGTTTCAGTGCCGCATACCATGCTACATAGCCCAGCGCTGAGGAAAGTGCGCCGGAGACAGCGGCCAGCACAGCACCCGTGGCCGTGATGTGGGCTTGCGACAACGCCATCGCACTTACCACGATCACCAGTGGTAAGGCGCGAAGGAAGTTGCCCGTGGTGCGCAGCAAAGGATCGCCGCCGTTCCTGCCGCGCAGGGAGTAGATGCCCCATGCCGCACCGGCCAATGCCATAAGCCCGGCGCTGCTCACTGGAGGTGCGCTAAGGCCCGGTGAGACGAGGTAGACCAAACCCGCCAAGGCGATCAACAAGCCGGTCCATTGCAGTGCAGCTGGACGCTCCCCCGATCGCCATGCGGAGAGCAGCATCGTAAGCTGCACACTGCCGAAGAGGATCAGCGCACCGGTGCCCGCCGTAATGCCGAGGTAGGCGAAGGAGAAGGGTACAGCGTACAGAAAGAGCCAGAAGGCCGAGCGCCAGTCGCCACCGCGTTCCAACCTGCCGCGATCGCGAAACAGCACGATCAGTAGGAGCATTGCAGCACCCGATGCCAAGCGGATGAAGGAGAAGGAGGCAGCATCCACGGCACCCGCTCCCAAGGCCATGCGGCACAGCACCGAGTTTGCTGCGAACATCAGCAGGGCGAATGCGGTCAACAAGACCTTGTGCCCGGCAGCCTCCGACAGACCGCGCTCATCATCCATGGGTCTACGACACGCTATCGCCCCACCTCCTCCAACAGCAACTTCACCGCCGCTTCCAACTGCTGGTCACGGCCCTTGCTTACCAGGCCCGGTTCGTTGGTTTGGAGCACGTCGGGTTCAAGCTGGGTGTTCTCCATGAAGTTGCCGGCGTTGTCGATCATGCCCACTTGCGGGATGCCGAAGTACATGCCGTTCTGGAGGCCTTCCCACCACACGGCGGTGCCTGTGCCGGGGACGGGCATGCCCACCAGTTTGCCCACGCCGAGTGCGCGGTAGGTAACGGGGAAGAGGTGCGCGTCGCTGTAGTTGCTCTCGCTCATCACCACCGCGCTCGGGCGCTGCCATTTGAACTGCGGCTCGGTACCCAGCTTCTGACCGCGCGGCTCGATGCGCATGTATTGCTTGCCGCTGAGGAAGGTGGCGAGGTCGTCGTGCAACCAGCCGCCGCCGTTGAATCGGGTGTCCACCACGAGGGCCTTCTTCAGGTGGTGTTTGCCCAAGGCATCCTCGTACACCTTGCGGTAGCTGGGGTCGTCCATGCCCCGCACATGCACGTATCCCACGGTGCCACCGCTCAGACTGTCCACCAGGAATTCGCAACGCTCCACCCAGCGGAGGTAAAGCAGTTCCGATTCGGCACCGCGCGAGATCGGCTTCACGGTCTCCGTCCACCGCTGTTTGGTGGCCGGGTCGTAGAGGTCCAGCAGGGTGGGTTTGCCAGCGGCGCGGTTCAAGAGCCGCTCGGGTGCTTCGGTCTTCGACAATGGCACACCGTTGATCTTCTCGATCACCACACCCGCCTTGATCTTCGAGCCCTGCTTCACACAAGGTCCTTGCTTGAGCACTTCGGTGATGCGAAGTCCATCCTCTGCATAACTGTCGTCGTAGAACAGGCCCAGGGAAGCCGTTGCATCGCCGTTCGGATCACGTTGCCAGTGGCCCGATCCGGTGTGCGAGGCATTCAGCTCGCCCAGCATTTCGCTCAGCAGTTCCGCGAAGTCGTAGTTGTTGTCGATGTGCGGCACCATGCGCTGGTACTCGGCCTTGTAGAAGTTCCAGTCCACGCCGTGCAGCTTGGGGTCGTAGAACTTCTTCACCACTTGGCGCCAGACGTGTTCGAAGAGGTAGTCCCGCTCACGTGCTTCGTTCAGGGTCATTTCGCCGTTGATCACGATGGGCTTGACCTCCGATTTCTCCAGTTCCAGTTTGCGCAATCCGCCATCGACCATGAAGAAGAGGTTCTTGCCTTCCTTGTCGATCCGGAGCCCGCCCGCCCAGTCCGCACCGAGCTTGCTCAGGATCTTGGTCTCCTTAGTGCGCAGTTCGGTCTCCCACAGGTCGTAGCCTTTCTCGAAGCTCGCGAGGTAGTAGAGTTTCTCGCCGTCCTTGCTCAGCACCGCTCCCGACAGGTCGGAGGAGTGGATCGTCAAACGCACCCGGCGATCGTCGATGCGGTCCAGTTCGATCTTCAAGGCTTCCACCGCTTCTTCGGCCTTCTTGTCATCCTTTTTGCCCTTGTCGGCATCCTTTGACTTCTTCTCTTCCTCCTCCTTCTTCTTCTTGTCCTCTTCTTCCTTCAGCAATGCGAATTCCTCCTTGCTCAGTTTGAAGCGGTCGAAGGCTTCCTGGGTGAAGAAGGTGGCGTACACATCGCCCTGGCCACCCCAGCTGGCGTGGTTCTTCATGCCATCGCGGCTGCTGTAGGTCAGCATCGCCTTGCCGCCCATGCTCCAGTCCGGTCCCCAATGGCCGTAGCCGCTTTTGCTCAGGTCCACCACCTCCTGTGTGCCATCGGCCTTCACCAGACCGGCCTGGCCGATCCACTGCGCGTCGCGGAGGAAGTTCACCAGCAGCCACTTGCTGTCCGGGCTCCACGAGAAATGTTGGTCGCCATCGCTGTAGCTGTAGTTGCGTTCCGCCGGCAGCACGGTGCGGCTATTCTTTCCGGCCACGTTGAATACGCGGATCGTGGTACGCTCCTCCAGATAGGCGACCTCCTTACCATCGGGCGACCATGCGGGTTGGAACTCTTCCGCAGGCGTGGCCAGCAACGCTTCCTCTTTCAGAACGGTGGCGGTGAAGAAGTACGGCTCCTCCTTGCGAACGATCGTAGTGGTGTAGAGGTCCCAGCTGCCGTTGCGTTCGGTGGCATAAAGCAAGGTCCGTCCATCGGGACCGAAGCTCACGCTGCGCTCCTGTTCGGGCGTGTTGGTGATGCGCCGCGTAGTGCCCTCGGCCACACTGGTCACGAACACTTCGCCGCGGTGGATGAAGGCCACTTCCTTGCCGTTCGAGGAAACTTCGAATTCACTCACATCGCCGTTCACCTTCACGGTGCGCTCGGGGCTGTGTCGCTGGTCCATGGCGATGCGCACGCTCACCTTGGCGGGCTGGCCTCCATCGGTCATGGTATAAAGAGTGCCGTGGTGACTGAAGCAAAGTGCACCGTTGCTGGCGATGGTCAGGTGCCTTACGGGATGATGCTGCAGGAAGGAGACCTGCGATGATGCGCCACCACCACTGGCCACCTTATGCACATTGAAGCTGTTGGCACCCGCCACGGCCCCGGCCCCTTGTTCGCTGAGGAAGTAGACCGTGCGGCCATCGGGGGAGAACACGGCCTCGCGGTCCTCACCCCCGAAGCCGGTCAATTGGCGGTATTCGCCAGTGGCGGGAGCGTAGGTCCAAACATCACGGGTGACGCTTGATACATGGCGCTTGCGGTGATCGTCCTCGTAGCCTTTCCAGTCGTGGAAGACGAGCAGGCTGCCATCGTTGTTGTAGTGGGCGCTCAACGCTGCCGTGGTCAGGATGCGCGTGGTGCGGCCACCTTGCACCGGGACCCGGTACAACTCGTTCAGGCCGCCGCTCGGGAACTGCTGGTTGTGGGCATCGTCCTGCCGGCTGGCGGAGAAGATGATGGCCGTTCCGTCGGGCGTGAAGTCGCTCGGCGTTTCATCGGTGGAATGGAAGGTGAGCCGCGTTGCGATGCCACCTTCCGAGGGCATCACGAACACATCGCTGTTCCCATGCCGGTTACTGCTGAAGGCGATGAGCTTCCCATCGCGGGACCATACCGGATTGCAGTCGTAGGCTTCGTGGGTGGTCAGGAGCGTTGCGTTCCCCCCGCTTGCAGGTACCCGCCACAGGTCGCCCTGGTAGCTGAATACAATGGTGCTGCCATCCGGTGAAATAGCGGGATAGCGCAGCCACAGCGCCTCGTCGGTGGGTTTCACCTGGGCCAGGAGCAATGCGGGGATCAGAATGGCGAGGGAAGAACACAAGGATTTCATAGGGTGTGGAATTGGAATCGAAAGTAGGGTGTCCATCGGTGACATAATCCCGGGACGAACGGTTAAGGCTCGGACGATGTAGCGCATGCGATCAACGTTTGGTGGCGGCCTTTTTCCGGGGCGCTGCCTTCACCTCTTCCACGCTGCCGTGTTTGGCGCCCATCATGCGGCCCCACTTGGCGAGTTCCTCCAGCAGTGGAAGCAGGGTCTTCCCTTCGGCAGTGAGCGCATACTCCACGCGTGGCGGCACTTCTGCGAAAACGGTACGGGCCACGAGGCCGTCCTTCTCCAGTCCGCGCAACTGCATGCTCAGCATCTTTTCCGTGATGCCCGGTATCTGCCGGTTCAACTCACTGAAGCGCTTGGCATTGCCACGCAGGTACCAGAGCACGATGCTCTTCCACTTGCCGCCGATGTAGTCCATGGTCACGTCCAACGCACAGTGGTAATCCTTACCGTGCATCTTGATCCGGTGTTCCTTGCCGTCGATGAGCATGTGCGGAAAATTTAACGTTCGTCGCTATGCGTTGAGGCGTGCCGTAGCGGTCATCCATGTTCCATACTATCCTTTATGACAGCTCTTGTGGAAAGGATAGTGGCCTGTCACCTTTATAGCCGCGGAGCAAAGGAAAGTCAACCTTCAATACGAACGAACATGAAGATCGGGATCTTTGGAACAGGCGGCGTGGGCAGGACCATCGCTGCGAAACTGACAAGCCTTGGGCATGATGTGATGCTGGGCACCCGCGATGAACAAGCCACTTTGGCAAGGACCGAGGGCGGCGCCATGGGTGGCGCGGCCTTCAAGGACTGGCACAAGGACAACACAACGGTGAAGTTGGGCACCCACGCGGCCGCTGCGGCACACGGCGAGTTGCTCATCAACGCCACCAACGGCGGCGGCAGCCTGGAAGCGCTCACCCTGGCCGGTGAAGCGAACCTTGGCACCAAGACCTTGCTCGACATCAGCAACCCGCTCGACTTCTCGAAAGGCATGCCGCCCACGCTGTTCGTCTGCAACGACGACTCGCTGGGGGAGCGCATCCAGAAGGCCTTCCCCAAGATGCGTGTGGTGAAGGGCCTGAACACCTTGACCGCTGCCTTGATGGTGGATCCGGCCTTGCTCCCGGAGCCGACGAACATCTTTCTCAGCGGCAACGATGCGGCCGCGAAGGACGAAGTGCGCGGCGTGTTGCGCCAGTTCGGCTGGAGCGATGCGGACATGATCGACATGGGCGACATCACCACAGCGCGTGGCACCGAGCAGATCCTGCCGATCTGGATCCGCCTGTGGGGTGCGCTCGGAACACCGATGTTCAACTTCCGGATCGAGAAGAATTGAGCTTGTTGCGGGCCGTTGGCACGACTACCTTCACCGTGCATGAAGGAGTTGGAAACACGGCTGGCGGTCATGCGGCTCACCAACGATGGGCGGCTGATCGAGGTGCATTACCGGGAAGGGTTCGACCTTGACGTCGAGGGCTTGATGGAAGTGCAGCTGCGGCGCGGTGATCTCACCACACAGCGTTGCGCCATGATCGCCTTCTTCCAGCCGAACACCCTGGCGGACATATCGGTGATGCAGGAGGATTATTTCGGAAAGACGAACGCCAACGCGCAGCTGATCGCGCTGGCCATCGTTACCGAGGATAATCTGGGCGAAGCAATGTCCAACATCTACTACAGCTATCACCCGCAGACCTTTCCCACCCGCATCTTCAGGAATGAGCAGGAGGCGAGGGCTTGGGTCACCGAGGAACTTTCCAGGGAGGCGTAGGACGATCGTCCCATTGGCACCTCGTGTATCCTCACCTTGGAGATGCGCATCTTCGCGCAGACCATTCGATCACGCCCGGTGAGATCACACAAGGTTCCGTTCCCTGCCCAGGTCCTTGTCATGGTCTTGCTGCCGTTGGTGGTCAAGCTGTTCTTCCTCGGTCCCGACAAGCTCTTCGAGCCGCACACCATAGCCATGGAGTGGCTGCGATCCGGGATATTTCGCTATCATCATCTGGGTACCTGGCATCACAGCTACCAATTTCCGGTATACCCGGCTTTGTTGGTGATGATCTACTCGGTGGGCGGGGGTGTCACGGGCGTTCTGGTTTTCCAGGTACTGTGCGGAACACTTTCCGCAGTTGTGACATACCGGATCGCGAGGCACCTTATGGCCGGAACACGGGGACGTGATGTTGTGGCACTGGCTTCCGGTTTCTGCACCGGTGCCAGTCCCTTCCTGGCCTATTACCAGGTTCGTATGATACACCCTTTTGCTTGGAACATGCTGCTTGCATTGATCGTACTCCATGGTGCGCTCACCGTTCGGATCAAGGACCGCAAGGGGTCGATCGCCCTCTTCGTGATCGCCGGGTTGGCCCTGCTGGACCGTCCCACAATGATCCTTTTCCTGCTGCCGTTCTTCTGGCTCAACCGGAACGACCTGTTCGTTTGGAAGCGATCACCGTTCGTAGCCCTGCTTGCCTTGCTCTTATGCCTGCCCATAAGCGTCTGGATGGTCCGGGCTCACGCACTGGACGGGTCGTGGGGCCTCAGTTCCGCCACTGGTCAGAACCTGTGGATCGGTATTCAGGAACGAACGGAGGGAACGGCACAGGCGTCGGACGGGCGCAACTACATTGAACTCCTTCCACCCGCTGAACTTGCCCATTTGCTCACCCTCGGTCCTATGGAACAGTCAGCCTATTTCACACACAAATGGTCGATGGCTTGTGATGCGGACCCCACCTTGTGGTGGCGGATGATGGCGGTGAAATTGCGCAACTTCTGGCTGTTCCGAAGTCGACCCGGCATGGAGCACACCTCGGATCGGAGCGCACTTGGCGTGCTGGTCTTCAAGGTCTATTCGAGTGCATTGCTCCTCCTGTTGTTCGCGTCCTTGTGGCTTCCAGGTCGCCCCATGATGCTGGTCCTGTTCACATCCCTGGCCTATTCCATCGTGCAATCGGCGTTCTATGTGGAGACGCGACACCGCTTGCTGATCGAACCCATTTTAATGATGATCGCCCTGGCGGTCATGTTCCAGCTGTGGTGCATCATCCGAGAACGCAGGAGGACCGGTAAGGTCTCCCGTATGCAATGATGGCTTCTTTTGCATCCGGTAGGAGAGAGTGACCCACTTTGAAATACCGAACGATCCATGCGTACCATTCTGATCGCCATTGTCCACTTGTTCAGCCTTGGCCTTCATGCCGCGGAACAACCCGTTACCACCACCATCAGTGCCGTCAAGGTCTTCCTCAGCGGGGCCGAGGTGACGCGCACCGGTAAGGCCGATCTGCCGAAGGGCACGGCAACGCTCGTCTTCGCGGGTTTGAGCGAGGAGGTGGATCCGTCCAACATCCAGGTGAGCGGGAGCGGGGCCTTCACGATCCTGGGCGTGCAGCACCGGCTGAACTACTTGGAGGAGAAGCAGGACCGTGCGGAAGTCACCGCGCTCAAGGATCGCATCAAGGCATTGGAGGCGGACATAGAGCGTGAGAACAGCATGCTCGCCGTGGTGGAGAAGGAGGATGCACGCTTGAGCAAGAACGAGGTGGTGGCCGGTGACCAAGGGCTCAGCCTGCAGCAACTGCAAAGCATCAACGAGTACCTGCGTGGTCGACAGGAGTCCGTCGCCATCAAGCGACTCGAGACCCGGCGCACGATCGCCTCGCTCAACGAGCAACTCGGCAAGGTGAAACTGCAACTGGCCCAGGTGCAGGGCAAGAAGACGCGCCCCACCAGCGAGGTGGTGGTGGAGGTGAGCGCCAACGCCGCCGTTAGCGCCATCCTCACGCTGAAGTACATGGTGGGCAGCGCCGGTTGGAGCCCGAGCTACGACATCCGCGTGGCCGACATCACCAAGCCCATGCAGTTGACCTACAAGGCGCAGGTGTACCAGAGCACCAGCGAGGACTGGGACAAGGTGCAGTTGACGCTCAGCAGTGGCGAGCCGAGCAGGGATGCCATCATGCCCACGCTCTATCCCTGGCGGTTGGACTTCGGTGTGCAACGTCCGGCACCGACCTCGGGCATGCAGCAGGGCTACAACGCCAACGTGCGCGATGTGCGCGGCATCATTCGCGATGGTAATACCGGCGAACCACTGCCCTTCGTGAATGTGATCTTGACCGATGTGAACGGCCAGACCATTAATGGGACCACCAGCAACATCGACGGCTATTATGCCATTGCGGTGCCTGTGAACGGCCGCAACTTGCGCTTCGAATTCATCGGCTATAGCACACAACAGCTCGCCATATCAGCGGGTACATTGAATGTTAGTATGGTGGAAAGTGCGAATCAGCTGAGCGAAGTGGTTGTACAGGGGTCAAGAGTGACGGCCGCAGATTTGCAACGAATGCCTTCACTGGCAGGTGTTAATATGCAGAGTAGATCGCGCATAAGACGACAACGTGAGCAAGTCGGTGAAGATGAATGGGCCCAGAACATGGACGCCACCACCGCCCTGGCCGAAAGCGTTACCGAGCGGGCCACCAGTTTCGAGTTCGCCATCAGTGTGCCCTACACCATTCCCAGCGATGGCAAGAACCACCAGGTGGGTGTGCAGGAGCAGGAACTCACCAGCAGCTACAAGTACTACTGCACGCCGAAGTTGGACCTCGATGCCTTCCTCTTCGCGCAGGTCACGGGCTGGGAGAGCCTGAACCTGCTGGCTGGCCCGGCCTACATCTACTTCGAAGGCACTTATGTGGGCGAGAGCCTGCTGGACCTGGGCGGTGTGGGCGATACGCTGGACATCAGCCTCGGTCGCGACAAGGGCGTTACCGTGCAGCGCACCAAACGCAAGGACTACAGCCAGCGGCAGGTGGTGGGCAGCAAACGCACCGAAAGCGTGGGCTGGGAGATCAGCGTGCGCAACAACAAGGCACAAGCGATCGATCTTGTCATCACGGACCAGTACCCGATCGCGGTGCGTAGCGAGATCGAAGTGAAGCTCGATGACAACGGTGGCGCCACGGTGAACACCGAGAAGGGCTTCCTGACCTGGAAGGTGACGGTGGAACCGCGCACCAACCAGAAGTGGAGCTTCGGCTACAGCGTGAAGGTGCCCAAGGAACAGATCGTTGTGCTGGAGTAGGGCGCAACGACAGCGCCTACTTCTTGGACTTCCCTTTACGCTGCTGCTTCTTGAGCTTCTTCAGCACGGCAGGGGGTAGCATCACGTCCATCATGCCTTCGCGCAACCCAAGCCACAGGTAGTTGAACACCGAGGTCTCCTGGCGCCGGTCCACCTTGAAGTGGCCCACCCGGTAGCCTTTGGTGTCCGGCATATTGGAGGTACGCACAACGGTGTTCGCCACGAACGACAGGATGCCCGCATGCCTCAGTTCGGGTGAAAGCTCGAGGTGCAGTCCCTCGTAGTGCATGGCCACGGTTCCTCGCGCCGAAACATCATCCCCTTTCATGTGCATGTCCACCAGATGGATCCGGCCTTCGGTGGCGCGCACATGCACCAGCTCGTCGGTCATCCGGTTCAGTTCCTTGGCGGGCAGTTCGCGCATCAGCACCTTGATCTCCACCTGGGTCGGTCCGTTGGAGCGGGTCGTTCGCAGGTCCAACTTCGCCAGGGCCTTGTTCCACAGTCGTGCATTGCCTTGCAGATGCAATGCCGTAACACCATCGGTGCGCATGTTGGTGATACCCGTGAGCTGCGCGGTGATGGACCCCAGGGTCAATGATCCGTAGGGTTCACCGAGCTTCAGCCGTTCATGGTAGGTGACACGACCGCGCGTTACATCGATATGCGCCAACGACACGGGCACTTCCCAGGTCTGGATCCTTTCGGTCAGCATCGGATTGCGAGGGCGGTCGTGCGCAAGTGGCAACGATTTGTCCCGATGGATATCCACCGTTATCCCCGCGATGTACAGCGAACCCGCCATCAGCGCGCCATGGTCAAGTTTGGCGGCGAGGTCGAACCCGGCCAGCAGGATGGTGTCCGCCTTGGCCTTGTACAACTCCACCTGGGTCTTCACGTGCTTGTGGTATTCCTGTGCATTCACATCCGGGGTGAAGTGCAGGCCGAACACCACTGCGCTGTCCTCCGGGACCATTACGCGCATCGAGTCGATCCGCAAGGCGTAGTAGGGTTCCACATGTGCCTGGGCATCGTGTACGGCGATGCGTGCCGAGCCGAGGTCGAAGTGGGGTTTGCCTTGTGCATCGCTCGTGATGGCGATATCGGCCAGCAACAGGTCGAGGTCAGCAACGCTCATGGCCGGGACGGCCTTTCCTCTATCCTGCGAATGACCGGTGGCGTCGATGATCTGCAAGGTGTCCACATGGATCAGCTGCAAGCCCGCCGGTGGTCCCGTGGGTGCGTCGGGCCCGGCCTGCTTCGTCCGCTTTTCGGTAAGTGTCCTGAAGGTGTGCCGGATCTCCGGTGCATGGATGACCACATGGCCCACGTGCAGGACCTTCTGCCGGAGCAAGGCCCTGATGTCCACACCGCGCAGATCGATCCCGCTTGCCCGTATGGTGAAAGTGGAAGCGCTGTCCGGGTCGATCCGGTCCTCGATCGGTTCTATGGACAGGCCGGTCAGGTGGATGTGCTGTTCCCAGATATCCAGGCTCACCCCTTGGAATGTGGCCTTGTAGCCACCCTTCACCGCCAATTCGGCCACGCGCTCGAAGACCATTCGCGTGATGTGGTCGCGCCAATAGCGAAGACCAGCGAACACGGCCAGGACCACCGTGGCCAGGACCAGCCAACGTTTGCTGCGGGTGGATAGTGACATGGTGGTCTGGGAGGATCGATCAAAGATGACGAAAGGCCCGGTCGGCCCCAACGATCGCTCAGCCCTTGGGCGGTGCCTGCCGTGTGGGCAGCAACCACTTCGGCGAAACGTTGCGCCAGGCCAGGTCAAGCGCGTAGCGGAACGTTCGTTCCCCGATGTGGGCCATGCTCACGTTGGTCCATCCATGAGTGCCCCACTTGTTCGGCACGGGTGAGAAGGCGTCCGGGTATTCGTCGCCCAGCGTGGCTTGTTGGTCCAGGGTCAGCTTCAGCACGGCCCGGTCATCGTCCAGCCACAGCGTGCAATAGATCTTCTTCTTCACGCTGAAGCTCGGTCGGCCGAAGTGGTCCTTTTCGGCGGTGCCGGGCATGTCGAGGGCCATGGCGCGGGCGGTCTGTGCATCCATGGGTGAAAGGTAGCGGCGGCAGGACCGTGCCCATGCATTGGTGCACCACCGATATGTGCGATCACGTAAGGTAACGCTCAGCGCAGGGCCACCAACAGCAGGTCGCTCGTCGGCATGCCGTCCCGACCGGTATAGCTGGCCCGGCTCAGGTCCAGGATGCGGAAGCCGTTCGCCTCGAGCATGCTGGTGAGGAACGAAGCTTGATAGTAGTGGATGTAGGCCGCTTCGCCTTTGCCGGAGCTCGGCATCTTGAAGCCGCTCAAGGCAGGGTCGCCCTCGATGGTGCTGATGTACAGCACGCCGCCTGGATGGAGGAAATCGGCAGCATCGCGGATAAGGTCGTTGGTCTCATCGGGCGTCAGGTAGTGCAGGCAGAAGCCGCACACAAGACCATCGAACGATCGGCCCAGGTCCTTGATGGCACTTGCATCCAGAGAGCGGAATTCGGCCTTGGGATTATTGGCACGTGCCAATTCCAGCATCCAGGGTGCCAAGTCGGTGCCCAGCATGCGCAGGTCGGGGCGCTGGGACAATAGGTATTGCGTGATGTTGCCCGGTCCGCAGCCCAGTTCCAGCACTTCCGCGTTGGGCGTTGTTAGGGCCGCAAGGAAACGATCGAAGGAAGCATGGTACAACGAGGTGTCCATGAATGCCGTGTCGTACGCTTCCGCCCATGCGTCGAACATGCGGATGGCGATGGGGTTGAGGTCCATGGATTATGAGAGGCCTTTGAATTGTGCGGACGGTCCTGCTCAAGCGTGCTGCCTTAGCGCACCTCCCGATTTGCCATGCGATGCCCCAGCCAGGCCATGGGCAGGTAGGCCACCACCAGGTCCAGCACGTCGAACCAAACCGGGGCGTTCGGGATCTGGCGTACAGCATCGATGCCACCGAACAGGAAGATGATGCCGATGCCCATTGCCAGGAACAGGTGTTGCGAGGCCGCGATCCGCACGACCACGAACGCGCCCACCAAGGTCCCCAAGGCATGGGCCAGGAAGGGGACCATCATCGCCACGAACGAGTACTCATGGATGTGTTCGTTTATGCTGGCGATGTCCATGATGTCCACGCCCGGCGGCGGTGGAAGCACGACCATGCCGAGCATCAGGACGCCCATGTTCACGGCGCCGCCCAGGATAAGGCCGGCCACGAAGGCGAGAATATTGCGGAGGATCGGGTGCATGCGGTGTATTCTTCTTGGTGTGTGTTGAAGGTAGCTCATCTCCGGAAGTTGTGAGTCAGCTCTATAGTGAACGACCGAAGGTCAAGGAGCGAGCTAGTCCATGTACCAGTAAATGAGCTTGAAGGGGTCGAAGATCAGCTGCACTAACATGAGCGACCATCCCAATGCGTAGAGGTAAGCTTCTCGCTTAACCGGCCTTTTCTGACGTACGTTCCACCAGAGCGAGATCACCCAGAGCGGCACCGTCCACAAGGATCCAATAGCGCTTACCGCGACGCCATAGTAGAGCGGATCGTAACCAACCACTTTGGGGTCGTTCATTGAAGGAACCGGAAAATGACCCAGTCGAAAGGTCGCCGTTGCCGCGAAAAAATACAGAAGGACAAGACAGGCGATTGGTAGGAAGCTCAAGAGCCTGTATATGATCCAGATGATCGTGTTGAACATGGACACTGAACGGCACACGAACTTGATCATTACTGGGGCTAGGTCAAGATCGCTGGGATGCTTGTGGTCTTCACCCCACCCACACGATCCCATCCTCGCCGATCCGCACCAGCCGTTCCTTGTACAGCGCGCCGAGCGCCTTTTTGAAGGCCTTTTTGCTGATGCCGAACTCCGCGTGGATCTGCTCCGCCGAACTCTTGTCGGTCAAGGAAAGGAAGCCCCTTGTTTCGAGCCGTTTGGCCAGGAGCGCCGTGTGCACGTCGATGTATTGCCGGTAGCCGATCGGTTGCAGGGCGATGTCCAGCTTCCTGTCCTCGCGTACCTGCTTCACGTAGCCGGTGCTGCGGTCGCCGATCGAGAGCGGCTTGAAGACGTCGTTGGCGTGGATCAGCCCTTGGTGCTTGTTGTTCACGATCACCGAAAAGCCCATCTCGCTACGTCCGAAGACGAGCAGGTCGACCTTGTCGCCGCGTTCGACGGTAAGCGCCGTATTGTCCAGGAAGTCCTCGATCCGCGTGCTGGCGTAGACGCTATCCTCCGCTTCGTCCAAGGCGACACGCACCACGTACCAGCGCCCTTCTTCCAGGGGTTTCTTCTGGTGGTCGTGGGGCACCAACAGGTCCGCCGCGATGCCCCATTCTAGGAGCGCGCCAGCTCCGCGAATGGCGATCGCACGCAGCTGTGCGAATTCGCCCGACTGTGCTTTTGGCAGCGTGGTGCTGGCCAGGCGTCGGCCATCGCGGTCGCGGTACACGAACACCCGAAGCAGTTCGCCCTCGGCCGCATTCTTGGGTGCTTCTGCGGCTGGCAGCAGGACCGTATCCTCCGCATCGCCCAGGAAAAGGCCTTCGGGGGCGGCCCGCAGCACGTGCAGGTCTTGGGTATGGCCGGTGTGTATCACGAGGGGCGAAAGGTAGGGGTGGTGGACTGCAACGCCCCTACATTCGACCCCACGATCCCCTGCACGATGAACCGAATAGCGCTCGCCTGCCTGCTCTTTGCCTGCAACATCACATTGCCCATGCAGGCCCAGCAACACACGGCCGCGGCGCAGGAGGTGCTCACCATCATCGACCGCTTTTTCGGTTACATGGCCGCACGCGATACGGCCGGCATGGCCAACGTCCTGGAAGCCGAAGGCAGTTTCGCGGCCGTGGGCATCGATCCCGGCGATCCACCACCGCGCATGGTCACCCATGAACGTTACATCGCTGGTCTTCGGAAGGATACCAAGGCTCTGCTGGAACGCTACTGGAATGCCGAAGTGCGCATGGACCGTGGCGTGGCGGTCGTGGTCTGTCCCTATGACTTCCATGTGGACGGCGTCCTCAGCCACTGTGGCCTGGACATCTTCACCTTGGTGAAGCACCCGGATGGTTGGCGCATCGCCGGGGCGGTGTTCAGCATGCAGAATGAAGGATGTGCGCCGAGCCCACTGGGGCCTGTGAAGCAGTAGGGGGAAGGGGTGGTCGACGAACGGAAGTGGACTCGATCACCGAGGCTCACCACGTTCCAGCATAGTCCAGGGGAACGGTGGTGTGCGCGTTCAAATAGCCGTAGCGAAGGTTGGTCAACTGCCGGATGTGGTGCAGGTCGTGCGCCACCCAGTTCGCCAGCAGCAGGTCCGTGCCCATGGCACCCACCTTCGGATGCATGTAGACGTTGCCCCAAGGCGCATCGACCAAGCTGCGCAACCACATCACCGAGCGTTCGCGCTCAGCGAGGAAACGGTTCAGCACCTCGTGGAAATCCTGGTCCATGTACTTCCGTTCGGCCACCCAGCCAGCGGGGTCGATCTTGGGCATGGGCAGATCGGGTGTGTCCAGGATGTGCATCACCCGGGCACGGAAGTCTTCGCGTTCCTCATCGTACAGGTGGCGAACGATCTCCAACGCGCACCATTTCTCCGGTGAAGGTTTCCATCGGATCTCATCCTGCGCCAAGTTGGTGAGCAGGGCACGGAAGACCTCGCCGTGGCGGGCCAGTTGATCGAAGATCCCATCGCGGTCCATAAGCCAAAGATGGAACGGTCGAACCGATCGGCCAAGGCATAGGGGCGGGCTGTTCGCTTCCCCGCTTCAGGGCTAAGAGCCTATTTAGGATCTTTTGAGGAGGATTATTAGGAAGGCAAGGACCATGAACTGCCTACTGGTATTGAGTTGGCGTTCGCAGTTCTTCCAAAGCCTACGGCACTTCTCCAGCCATGCGAATGACCGTTCGACGATCCACCGCTTGGGCATGACAGCAAATGTGTGCAGCTCGTTTCGCTTGGCCACTTCTACCTCGGCACCAATCAGTTGCTTGACCTGTTCGGCGAATTTCTCTCCGCTGTAACCTCCATCGACCAGGACATTCTTCACCTCGCACAGGTCTTCGGCAGCTTCAGCCAAAGCCATCAGGGCTCCTGCGCGGTCGGTCACGTTGGCTGTGGTCACGCACAGGGCATGGGGGAAGCCTTGTGTGTCCACTGCAATATGGCGTTTGATCCCGGAGACTTTCTTGCCCGCATCATATCCCTTCTCCCCGGCGGTATCGGTGTTCTTGACACTTTGTGCGTCAACGATGAAGAAGGTTGTCTGTGCGTTCCTCCCAAGGTCTACTCGGACCGCGCCAACTGATTTTTTTTAAGCACCGCTCCAGCAGGCTCGGCTTCTTCCCCTTGCGCTCCTTCCACTGCGCGTAGTAATAGTAAACCACGCTGTGAGGTGGGAGATCACTGGGTATCATGTCCCATTGGCAACCGCTCTTCAATAGGTACAATAGGCCACAGAACACATCGTACAGATCATGCTCCCTGGGCTTGGTCCGTTTCCTATGGCCTTCAAGATCCAATCGGATCAGTTCGAACTCTTCACGGCTGATATCACTCGGATATGCCTTCCGTTTGGTTTGATGCGGCTTCATGATGCAAAAGCACCAAGCCGTTGGGCAACCTTGACAAAGGCAACCCCTTGGTTTTCAAGAGGACATTGTGATCAACGGTCAGGACAGAGATCCCAAATAGGCTCT
>JBIIYD010000030.1:0-17776 GCA_044347005.1 Flavobacteriales bacterium
ACGAGGTGCCCGAGTATGGCATACTGAAGGACCGGATATTCACCGGCGAGCTCGCGGATCCGGACTTTGCCGGGGTTGACAAGGACTGGATCACCTCGCGCATCCTGTGGTTGGACGGACTGGAACCCGGGCACAACCAGGGGGGCGACGTGGACAGCCACGACCGGTTCATCTACATCCACGGCACGGCGAACGAACGATCCCTGGGCCTCCCCTCGTCAAGGGGCTGCATCCGCATGCGCAACCGCGACATCATCGCATTGTACGACGCCCTCCCGATCGGCACGCTGGTGGCGGTGCTGGAGAATTGAAGGTCCCTGTTCGCAAGCATCTACCTTTGTTGCACCACCCCATGGACTTCTTCAGCCTGCTCATTGGACTACTTACCGGCATCCTGGTCGGGGGTCTTGCCCATGCTTGGTGGACCCGGCGCAACGAAACCTCGACCTTGGACGAATTGCGCCGCCACCAGGCCCAGGAGCGCACGGACCTGGAGTTGCGGCTGGCCGAAGTGCGGCGCGAGGGCGAGGTACGCGCGGCCGAGGTGCTGCGCTTGAGCGGGGCATTGGCCACAGAACAGGAACGTGGCCGCGGTTTGCTCAGCCGACTGGAAGAACAGAAGGCCGAATTGGAACAGCTCCAGACACGCATGACGACCGAGTTCGAGAACATCGCGAACAGGCTGCTCTCCCAACGGGGCAAGGAACTCAACGAGCAACAGCAGGAAAAGCTGAGCACCATCCTGAACCCCTTGCAGGTGCGCATCAAGGAGTTCGAGGAGCAGGTGCGCAAGGCCTACGACACCGAAGGAAGGGAACGCCACCTGCTGAAGAGCGAGATCGCCAAACTGGTGGAGCAGAACCAGCGCCTGAGCACCGATGCTGACAACCTGACGAAGGCCCTGAAAGGCGATTCGCAGGCCCAGGGTGCCTGGGGCGAAATGATCTTGGACAAGCTGCTGGAGAGTTCGGGGCTGGTGAAAGGCCAGGAGTACAGCATGCAGGAAAGCACCACGCTGGCGGACGGCAGCCGATTGCGGCCCGATGCGGTCATTTTCCTGCCGGACGAGAAGCACCTGATCATCGACAGCAAAGTGTCGTTGTTGCATTACGAGCAGTTCACCTCCCGCACCGATGAGGTGGACCGGCAACGCCTGCTCAAACTCCATGTGGAAAGCCTGCGCGCCCATGCCAAGGGGCTCGGCGAAAAGGACTACACGAAGCTCTATGGTGTTCAAAGCGTGGATTTCGTGCTGATGTTCGTCCCGCTGGAACCCGCTTTCCTGTTGGCATTGCGTGAACGACCCGAGATCTTCCAAGAGGCCTACGACCGGCAGGTGGTGATGGTGACGCACACCACGCTGATGGCCACCCTGCGCACCATACACGGCATTTGGAAGAACGAACGCGTGAGCCGCAACCACATGGCCATCGCTGAACGGGCCGGCACGCTGTATGAAAAATTCGTCGGCTTTACCGAGGACCTGGGACGGATCGGGAAGCATGTGAACGACGCGCAGGACAGCTACGAAAAGGCCCTGGGCAAACTGAGCGAAGGTCCCGGCAACCTGGTGCGCCAGGTGGAAATGCTCAAGGAGCTCGGTGCCAGAACGAACAAGGCGCTGCATCCCAAGTTGCTGGAAAGATCCCTGGGCGAACCATCCGAACTGCTGCCATGATACGCGTGCATCCCCTGATCGTCGGGGCGGCCGTGCTCCTCTTGGCCGCTTGCGGAAGCAATGCCTCCACCACACGGCGTGACAACATCGCATACCTGTACGGCAAGAGTTCGAGCAGCATTCAACTCGATGCACGGGTGCACCACGAGGATGGCGAGCGCAGCACGCTGTACTACAAACTCCCTACGCGCGAACTGCTGTACAAGAGCGATGGTTCCGGCGGGCCGTTCAAGGCGGTCGTACGGCTGAGCTACGCGATCTACTCCGACTGGAACGCCAAGGTGCTGCTGGACAGTGCCAGCGTCGTCATCCAGGACAAGTCCCTGGACCCATCGGAGGAAAAGGAACTGATCGGAAGCATCGCCTTGAAGCGGACCGACGACCCTTCCGTGCTGCTGCACCTGACCGCCCGTGACCTCAACCGCGAAACACAGAGCACCGTCGCATTCCGTGTGGAAAGGAGCATCAACGACCCGAGGCAGTACTTCCTGCCCATCGACCCGGGCAATGGACTCCCCCGCTTCCTGGACCACCTGAACGCAACGCACCCCGGGATACGGGTGCGCTGCGAGGCCTTCAAGGGACGCGCGCTCCGCGGCGAGTATTTCAAGACCCGGTCCGGGTTGCCGGCCCCGGTGTTCACCACCACCACCGACCCCCCGTTGGAGTTGGTGCCTGACAGCACCTTCACCCTGCAGGTGGACCCCGAAGAAGGTTTCTTCCGCTTCGTACCGAACGGACCGGGAACGTACCACTTCAGACCGGACAGCCTGGACCCGCGTGGCTACACCGTGTTCGTGCTCGATGAAAGTTTCCCCTACGTGGGGCGCAGTGCCGACATGCTCCGGCCGCTGCGTTACATCACCTCGATGCAGGAATACGATCGCATATCGAAGTCCGATAACGTCAGGAAGTCCATCGAACGCTTCTGGCTCGATGCTGCGGGCGATCGCGAACGAGCGCGGGAGGCCATCCGGATCTACTACGGCAGGGTGGAGAACGCCAACAGGCACTTTTCCTCGCAAGTGGAAGGCTGGCGCACGGACCGCGGCCTGGTGCACCTGATCTTCGGGATACCCACATCGATCTACCGCAGCGAACAGAGCGAGACCTGGATCTACGGGGAGGAGAACAACCTGCTCAGCCTCAATTTCACCTTTGTCAAGCGCGATTCCCCATTCACGGGCAACGACTTCGTGTTGAACCGGGACCCTGCGCTGAAAGGGGCCTGGTACCGCAATGTGGAAAGTTGGAGGAACGGCAGGGTGTACCAGAACTGAACGGGGATCCTGCGTGATCGCAAAGGGTGCCCGTGAACGAAACAAAAACGACCGGCAATGGCAGCGAACGATATGGTATGTGGGGTATGGCCGGTGATCGAAGCCCTGAAGGCCGGGAAGAACGTGGAAAAACTGTTGGTGCGCCGGGAAGCCGGGGGCGAAGGCATCCGCGAGATCCGCAAACTGGCGCAGGAGCGTGATATCCCCTGGCAACCGGTGCCAGCGGAAAAGCTCGATCGGCTCACCCGTGCCGAGCACCAAGGCGTGATCGCATTCCTGAGCCAGGTGGACGAGCAGGACCTGGACGAGGTGATCGCCATGGCTTTCGAACGGGGCGAAACGCCCTTGATCATGGCCCTGGACAGCGTGACCGATGTGCGCAACATGGGAGCCATTGCCCGCAGTGCAGAGTGTTTCGGTGCGAACGCCCTGTTGGTACCCAAGGTCGGTACCGCACGCCTTGGCCCGGATGCCGTGAAGAGTTCCGCCGGTGCGTTGCTGCGCAAGCCGGTGTGCCGTGTGAACCGGTTGAAGGACGGTCTGCTGCGGGCCCGTGAACACGGCCTGCGGATCGTCGCCTGCACGGAAAAAGCCACCACCATGCTCGACGATGCCGACCTCTCCGGCCCACTGGTCGTGGTCATGGGTTCGGAGGACGAGGGCATATCCGACACCGTGCTTCGCATGGCCGACGAGCTGGTACGCATCCCCATGTCGGGGTCCATCGGATCGCTGAACGTGAGCGTGGCCGCAGGGATCGCATTGCACGCGGTACATCGTGCGCGCTCGTCCAAGGACTGACCTCCCTTCCCTTTCTGAATTACGGCAGCCTGCAACGGCTCCGGAATGCCGGGCACTGCCCGTTGAAACCTTTCCGACGGACAGCGGGTATAAAGCGACCGATACGCACAAGGACCCGAGGACCACTCATCCGACGGTACCGACCCAACATTCTGGACCATGAAGAACTTTTTGCCGATGACCGCAATGGTCATTACCCTGCTCCTGGGCATGTGCACCGCACAAGCGCAGGTGTCCTTGGACCCACCCGCACGCACGGTGTTACGGATCAAGGGACTGACCGCTGAAACACGCGATGCCATGGTGGCCGACCTCGGTCGAGAAAGCGGGGTCGAACTGGCCTATGCCTGTGTACCCGCCGGCATACTGGTGTTCCAATCGAATGGAAGAGCCGACCAGAGCGGAGCCTTGCTGACCATGTCGACCGTTGAGAAACGGGTCCGACCCCAGGACATCACCGTACTGCCCATCAGCCTTCTCGAAGCGGAGGAGCAATGCGCACAAGCCCGCAACCGATGAACCAGCGACCTACCCTCTACTACAAGGCCGCTCTGGCGGTCGTGGGACTTGCATTCATGGCCACTGCGCAAGCGCAGTTGGCGGTTTCACCGCAGGCGGACATCGCATCACTGGCGGCCTCCATCACCGGGCCCGGGGTGCGCATTTCCAACCCCACCATCGACTGCCATGCACAGGGCTACGGGGAATTCAGCTACACGGGCAGTGTACTCGGATTGAACGAAGGTGTCCTGCTCACCTCCGGCCGGATCGTCAATGCTGTGGGTCCGAACAACGCGAGCAACCGCACCTTCGAGCAAGGCACCGCAGGCAACGCGCTGCTCAATACGGTCACCGGAAGAACGACCTACGACGCGTGCCGCCTTGAATTCGACGTGATCCCGGGCGGCGACACGCTGCGGTTCAACTTCGCCCTGGGCAGCGAGGAATACAACGAGTGGGTCGGATCGCAGTACAACGACGTGTTCGGCTTCTTCATCAGCGGCCCCGGTATCGTGGGCGACCCCGGCATCGGCAACGAGCGGAACATCGCCCGGATACCCGTTAGCGGACAAGCCGTAACCATCAACAACGTGAACAACGGCTCCAACCAGGCCTACTTCCTGGACAATGCCGGAGGTCAGCATATCCAGTACGACGGCGTTACGCAGAACCTTCAAGCAGTGGCGGTAGTACAACCCTGCCAAACCTATCGCTTGAAGCTCATCGTGGCCGATGCATCGGACCGCAAGTTCGACAGTGGCGTGTTCATCGAGCGGATCCAGAGCAATGGCGTTACGATGGAGAGTTCCACCGCGTCGGCATTCCCCAACGTGGTGGAAGGCTGCAATGCCGGCACGGTCCGGTTCATGCGCCAGGTGGTCGATGCCGACCCGTTGGATGTACCGTATTTCCTGGGTGGCACCGCTACCAACGGAACGGACTACCCCTTGATCGGGAACGCCGACCCCTTGGTGGCCAAGATCGCCACCATACCCGGCAACCAGTCATCGGTCGATATTGCCATCGACGCATTCGCTGATGGGCTTGTAGAGGGTTCGGAGAGCATCCGGGTATACCTGGGTTCTTCGGAATGCCCCGGCTTCTACTTAGACAGCCTGGACTTCATCGTCCAGGACTCCCTGTTCGCCACGGTAAGTGCGCCACTGACGATATGCCCCGGTCAAGGTGCCACGCTCATCGCATCCGGAGGTCTCGACTACGCATGGACCCCGGGCACCGGCCTGAACACCGCCACGGGAAATACGGTCCTTGCCACCCCTGGCACCACCACGAACTATCAGGTCGCCATCAGCGCCGGCAGCTGTTCGGAGACGCTTGGCACCACGGTCACCGTGAGCTCGATCGCCCTTACCGCCAACACCGTGCGCCCCTTGTGCCATGGGCAATCCAATGGCATCATCAACCTTACTGTTGTCGGAGGAACAGCTCCTTGGAGCTATTCATGGACAGGACCCAATGGATTCACCGCGAGCACGGAAGACCTTAGCGCGGTAAGCGCCGGGACCTATACCGTGGTCGTGACCGATGGAACGGGTTGCACCATCACACAAAGCTTCAACCTCAATTCCCCGGCCGAACTGTCGCTGGGCACTGTACCCTCCATCCTGCCCTTCGGACAGAACATTTCCTGCTTCGGCGGTGCCGATGGGTCCATCGACCTTACGGTGAACGGTGGCACTGCACCGTACCAAACGCTCTGGACCGGACCGAACGGATTCAACAGCACCGCGTCCGACCTGAACGGTTTGGCCGCAGGCACCTACTCGATCACTGCTACCGATGCGAACGGATGCACGGCGAACGGTGAACGCACCTTGGTGCAACCACCCCAACTGATCGGCACCATCACCGCGAACACATCCTCGACCTGCTTCGGCAGTGATGATGGGAGCGCTACGGTTTCGATCGGTGGCGGCATACCCCCTTACAACTTCTCCTGGAACACGGTTCCCGTTCAAAACACACCTACCGCCACCGGTCTTTCAGCGGGTACCTACTCGTGCACCATCACCGATGGCTACGGTTGCAGCAGCGCAGCGAACACCACGATCACCGCACCGGCGGCGTTGGGCGTGGTCGTTACCGATGTGATCGATGTGCTCCAATGCCAAGGTCTACCCATTACGAATGGTTCGGCAACGGCAATAGCCAGCGGAGGTACCGCGCCGTACGGTTTCGAGTGGAACACGGCACCGGCACAATCCGGTTCGGACGCCACGTTCACCGGGGCAGGCAACTACTCGGTGATCGTTACCGATGCGAACGGATGCACCGCGTCCGCGCAGGTCTCCATTGCGCAGCCCGGTCAGTCGAGCATCGCCCTGAGCACACAAACCGATGTGCTTTGCGCGGGCATCAACTCGGGCAGCGCTACCGTTGGTCTTGCTGGAGGAGCGGATATCCAATCCATCCTTTGGAACACCGCTCCTGCGCAGAACGGCAGCACCGCCTCGGGACTTGCACCCGGGACATACACCGCCACCGCCCTGCATATCGATGGTTGCCAAAGCACCGCATCCGTTACCATCGCAGGTCCGGCCTCCCCGCTCATCGCTTCGATCGTCGACGTGCAGGACGTTGCTTGTTCCGGTGATGCATCGGGCAGCGCGAGCGTCGAAGCCAACGGTGGCACTGCACCCTACACCTATACCTGGAACAGCGTTCCCCCTCAGTCCTCGGCGGTTGCGACAGGCTTAAGCGCCGGCACCTACATCGTCACCATCTCCGACGCGCAAGGCTGCAGCACATCCGCCGAAGCGACCGTGAACGGTCCTCAAGCACCTTTGCTGGTCGGAGCGTCCACAGTGGCCGATGTGCTTTGCTTCGGCCGCACGGACGGCATCGCACAAGCGTCGGTGACCGGTGGCACAGCCCCGTACAGCTACAGCTGGAACAGTGTCCCGGTACAAACCACCGCGCAGGCCACGGACCTGGGCGTGGGTCCATACGCGGTGACCGTAACGGATGCCAACGGCTGCACCGCGACGGCGAACAGCACGATCGACGGCCCGGAGTTCGAATTCGAAGCGATCATCGAAACGTTCAACCATGTCACCTGCTTCGGAGCGAACGATGGGAGCGCAACGCTCACCATAACCGGCGGTAGCGGTTCCTATTCCGTTACGTGGAACACGGTACCACCCCAGTCAGGCCCAACCGCATCGGGGCTTGCGCCTGGCGACTATCTGGCCGCAGTGGTCGACAATAACGGTTGCGACACGACCAAGTTCGTGGCGTTCACGATCGAAGGCCCGGCATCACCGCTGGAACTGGACTTCGAATTGAGCGACCACAATGGCTTCAACGTATCGTGCGCCGATGGAAGCGATGGCGCCATCGATGTGACCGTAAGCGGTGGCTACATCCCATACTCCTACGCTTGGAACGATGCCTTTGGCGGAGTATCCGGCACGGAGGACCTGAACGGCCTTGATGCCGGCACATACACGCTGACCGTGGTCGATGCGCGGGGTTGTGTGGTGGACAGCGTTATTGACCTGAACGCTCCGCCACCGATCGTCGTGGACGCTGACATCACTACGGCAGCATGCCAGGGCAGCAGCAGCGGAGCGATCGATGTTACGGTGAGCGGTGGCTTCGGCCAGATCGATGCCACGTGGACCGGACCGAACGGCTTCACCTCGAACAATGCCGACCTGACCGACCTCGTGGCCGGAGTATACACCGTCACGTTCGAAGATGCCAACGGATGCACTTTGCAGCGTTCCTATGACATCAGCGAACCCGGAATTTTCCAGGTGAGTGCAGTGTTGTCGAGCTACAATGGAAGCTGGAACGTGAGTTGCGCGGACGCTACGGACGGCACCATCGACCTGAGCGTGGTGGGAGGAACAGGAAGTTACGCCTACGCCTGGACCGGCACAGGCATTGTCGATCCAACCTTGGAAGACCAGGCAGGCCTGCCTTCCGGATCGTATGCCGTGACCATCACCGATGGGAACCAGTGTTCAACATTGGCCACCTTCGACCTGAGCGCACCCGAACCCTTGACCACGATCCTCGAGGGAAGTTCTTACAACGGCTTTGGGATCAACTGTTCCGGGGCCCAGGACGGCTTCATCACCTCCACCACGAACGGAGGGACGGCCCTCTATGACCTGGTATGGACCGGACCGAACGGATACTCCGCGAGCACTGCGAGCATCTTCAGCCTCGCATCCGGCACGTACACGCTGTTGGTAACGGATGCGAACGGGTGCACCACGAGCGCTTCAAGCACTCTTAGCGAGCCCACGCCTTTGACGGTCTCGCTGACAACTTCGACATCTCCCAGCGGCAACGGTATCGCTTGTGCAGGGGGGGCGACCGGTAGCATCGACCTGAGCGTTGCAGGCGGGGCCTTGCCATACACGATCGCATGGGCCGGTCCGGACGGATACACCGCCATATCACAGGATATTTCGGACCTGCTCGCAGGCACCTACGCCGCCACCATCGTGGATGCCAACGGATGCGGCGCATCGATCAACACCACGCTCACTCAACCCGACAGCATCCTGATCTCGGTGACCACATCCGATTACAACGGCTCTTCCCTCTCCTGCTCAGGCGCCAGCGATGGTGGCATTACCGCCACTGTTTCCGGTGGCTTCGGTGTGCTTGCCACCGAATGGAGCGGACCGAACGGACCGATCGGCAACACCCTGGACCTGACCGGCCTTGAAGCCGGGCAATACACCTTGACCGCTACGGACGAGAACGGCTGCACGGCCACTTCGACCGTGATCCTTGAAGCCCCGGAACCATTGACCATCGACCTCACGATCGGCGATCTCAATGGCAGTGGTGTCAGTTGTGCCGGCGCTTCGGACGGATCCATTGCGCTGGTAGGCGATGGTGGTCAAGCGCCGTACGCGATCGCCTGGTCCGGGCCCAATGGCTTCAGCTCCACCGAGGCGATCCTTACCGACCTCGAAGCCGGGGAATACACCGCGATCCTGAGCGATGCCAACGGTTGCACCACCACGACCACCGCGACCGTATCAGCACCGGCTCCCTTGAGCATTTCCCTTGACCCATCGGTCTTCAACGGCGGCACCAACACGTCCTGCTCCGGATCGGCCGATGCATCGGTGGACCTCGGCATCCTCGGTGGCAGCGCGCCGTTCACCATCGCATGGTCCGATGGCCTCGGTTTCACTGCGACGAGCGAGGACATCGCCAACATTCCCGCAGGTGTCTATCAAGTGACCGTGACCGATGCGAACGGCTGTACCACGGGCGACCTCATCACCCTGACGAGCCCACAACCGCTCGGTCTTTCCGCCGAACTTTCAGGCACTCCGGGCGCCAACGTGACATGCGCTGGATCGACCGATGGAAGCATCGACCTCGACATCGTTGGCGGTGCAGCACCGTATAGCACCGTATGGAGCAACGGCGCCAACGGAACCGCGCCAACAGGCCTGGGAGCAGGCACCTACGACGTGGTCGTTTCGGATGCCAACGGATGCACGGCCACCGCGACCTACACTTTGCAGGCACCGGACAGCGTGTCCATCATCATCACTGCATCGCAACATCCGGGCGGAACGGCCATGGCTTGCAACGACGGCACCGATGGAACCCTGAGCGCAACCGTGTCCGGAGGCACACCGGCCTACACCTACACGTGGAGCGGACCGGATTCCTTCACTTCCACCGACGCAGCATTGAGCAACCTCGGCATTGGCGCATATACCTTGATCGTCACCGACCAGAATGGTTGCACGGGCACCGCCACCAGTTTGCTCGACGCGCCTGAGGCGATCGTCATCGATGTGGTGACCATTACCTACAACGGAGGTTATCAGATCCCCTGCATGGGCGAGGCCAGTGGCCAGTTGAGCACCTCGGTCAGTGGCGGTCAGGGCGACTTCACGTATGCCTGGTCCGGACCCGGAGGATTCGTTTCCACCGATGCGGACCTTTCAGGATCGACCGCCGGAACCTACCAATTGGTAGTAACGGACGGGAACGGCTGCACCGCAACTTCCACCACCACGCTAACAGAGCCCGACCCGCTCGACCTCGCGATCACGGTGAGCGATGCCGGAGGTGGGTTCCAGATCGGCTGCAGCGGCACCGATGGAAGCATTGCCGTCACGGTAACCGGTGGTACTCCCCAATATGCATACAGCTGGACAGGACCACTTGGCTTCGGCAGCACGGAAAGCACCATCTCCGGCCTCCCGGCAGGCACCTACCACCTTACACTGACCGATGCGAACGGTTGCGTATTCGAGAACAATACCACCTTGGCGCAGGTGCCAGAGCTCGATGCAGCGTTCAGCACTACAGGCAATTCCTGTCCGAACGAAACCGCAGGCTCGATCACGACGACAGTATCCGGCGGTTTGGCGCCATACACCCTTGGCTGGAGCGGTCCTGATGGTTTCGCCAGTGGCGACCAGGACATTTCTTCGCTCGCGACCGGTGCTTACCAATTGACGATCACCGATGCACTGGGCTGCTCGGCGAGCTTCGACACCGAAGTCACCGGACCTACGCCACTGGTCAGCGGGGCCTACGTGTCGTTCTACGGCCAATACAACCTGCAATGTGTCGGCGACACCTCGGGTGTACTGGATATAGAACCGGCCGGGGGAACCGCACCTTACACCATCGAGATCACCGGGCCGAATGGCTTCCTGTCCAACGCACCTGGTGCGAGCGGCTTGGTGGCGGGCGACTATGCGGTGAACATCATCGATGCGAACGGCTGTTCCTTGGACACCACCATCACCCTGACCCAACCCGATCTGGCGATCGAAACTTCGCTCACTGTGTCCGTCTATCCAAGTGGCACTAACGTGAGTTGCTACGGCAGTTCTGACGGTTGGATCGAGGCCTCGGTAGTGGGTGGTGTCGGTCCCTATGTCTTCACCTGGCGCGGACCCGACAGCCTGGAGTTCAATACGCCGAACATCACCGGGCTACCCGCAGGCGACTACGCATACGAACTCGTGGTAACGGACGGGAACCAATGCTCCTTCTTCACGGAGGTCACCCTGACCCAGCCGGATACCACCATTCTCGCTTCCGTGAACACTTCGAGTTACAACGGCGGGGTACAGGTGAGCTGCGCCGACGCGAACGATGGCAGCATCGGCATCGCCGTGCAAGGTGGCAACGGGGGCTTTACGTTGAACTGGCAAGGGCCGGGCGGCTTCAGCGCCAGCGGGGACACCCTCTCCGGATTGGTGCCTGGTGCATACACTGCGACCATCATCGACCAGAACGGATGCACCCTTTCCGTGGATGTGCCGATGAACGCCCCGCAACCCATAGGGATCACACTTGACGCTTTCACCTTCGCGAGCGGCTCCAACATTTCCTGCGCCAACGCGGACGATGGAAGCATCGACCCCATCATCGAAGGCGGCACGCAGACCTACACGCTGGCCTGGAGCGGACCCGATGGCTTCACGTCCTCCGATGCGCAACTCACGGCATTGGCACCGGGCACCTACTGCCTGCAAGTGACGGACGCGAACGGATGTGTCCAGAACGAATGCACCACCTTGACCGCGCCGGACGAACTCTCGCTGATCACCTCGACCACGATCGCTGCATGCGGCCAGGACGTGGGTAGTGTAACGATGGTCGTGAACGGTGGAAGCGCACCCTACCAGCATGCCTGGTCCAATGGCGCAACAACGCAGGACATCAGCGGCCTTTCCCCAGGCAGCTACACGAGCATCGTGACGGACTTGAACGGATGCACGAGCACGGCCGAAGCAACGGTGACCGGAACACCTGCGGTGATCGCCGAGGGTGCCGTTACGAACAACCTCTGCAACGGCGGTAGCGAAGGGTCCATCCTGCTTTCCGTGACAAGCGGTGTGGCGCCACTGACCTACCTGTGGAGCAACGGCTCGAACGCCGAACAATTGAACGACCTGGAGGCGGGAACGTACAGTGTGACCATCACCGACGCCAACAACTGCTCCTACACGGGAACGTTCAGCGTATCGCAGAACTCGGCACTGGTGATCGACACCCTGCTATCCTCGTACTCCGGCGGCTACAATGTGAGCACCTGGGGCGGGTCGGACGGCAGCATCGCCACCGAGGTTTCCGGCGGCACAGCGCCTTACACATACAGCTGGTCGAACGGTTCTTCCACCCCCGACATCTCCGGACTGCCTGCTGGCACCTACACCTTGGTGGTAACGGATGCGAACGGCTGCACCGCGTCGATCATCGTGATCATCACACAACCGAACGACCTGATCATGCCCACCGGTTACAGCCCGAACGGCGATGGTGCGAACGACAACTTCTTCATCCAAGGCCTGGATGCGTACCCGAGCAACACGTTCGTAGTGATCAACCGCTGGGGCAACGTGGTCTACGACCGACTGAACTACCGGAACGACTGGAACGGCGAGAACAGCAGCAACGAGCAACTACCGAACGGCACCTACTTCGTGATCCTGAAAGTGAACGACGGTGAACGCACCCTGCAAGGCTATGTGGACCTCCGCCGCTGAACGAACGCTCATGGAACGCAAGCACCTACCAACCGCCATGAAGAACCTCCAACGATCCATCCTCGCCGGCATGGTCCTGCTATGCAGCACCATCGCATCCGGGCAACAGGAAGTGATGGTGAGCCAATACATGTTCAACGGGCTCTTCCTGAACCCCGCCTATGCGGGCAGCCATGGTTACCTGAGCAGCAGCCTGCTGCACCGCGCACAATGGATGCAGGTGGAAGGCGCCCCCAGGACGAGCATGCTCGCCATGGACGCCCCGTTTATGAACGGCAAAATGGGACTGGGCTTCAGTCTCGTACATGACCAGATCGGCGTAAGTCGCGACATGGACGTTGCCGGGCACTACGCCTACCATGTCAAGCTGGGCGAGCAAAGCCGACTCTCCTTCGGATTGCGCGCCGGGGTATCCGTATACAGTGCCCGGCTATCGGACCTCCTGATCTGGGACAGCAACGACCAGGTCTTCCAGAACAACATCACCAACCAGCTCGTGGGCAAGTTCGGGTTCGGCATGTACTGGTACGACCGCACCTCCTACATCGGGCTCTCGGTGCCGACGATCTACGCGGCCGACGGGCGCATAAGCACCGACGTGGGCAGCGCCCTGGACCACTACTTCACCCAACACTACTACCTCCACGCCGGCAAGGTGTTCCCGTTGAACGAGGTGTTCGACATCAAACCCAGCGTCATGGTGAAATACATGCCGAATGCTCCGGTACAGGCGGACATCAACTGCAACTTCCTGTACAAGGAGCGGGTGTGGTTCGGTGCCGGATACCGTTCGGGCGATGCCATTGTGGCCATGGTGGAATACCAGATCACCCCCCAATTGCGCATCGGCTATGCATACGACATGAGCACCTCGCGCCTTCGCAACTACACCTCGGGCAGCCATGAGGTGATGTTGGGCCTCGACTTCGGTCGCGACCTGGTGAAGATCAAGACCCCACGTTACTTCTGATGCGAACGACCATGAAGAAGTCCATCCTGTTCCTTGTTCCTGCGTTCGTTCTCGCCTCGTGCGCCCAGCAGCAGCTTGCCACGGCTGACAAGGACCATGCGCGCATGGCCTATGCCAAGGCCGTCAAGGGCTACGAAAAAGCCCTTCCGAAGACCCGGGACCGCGACGCGGCCTTGCGGGCCGCCGACGCCTACCAGCGGATCAACCAGCCCGCCAAGGCGGCCGATTGGTATGCATTCGCAGAACGGCTATCGCCCCTGGATGCGGACCAAGCCTTGCGCTATGCACAAGTGTTGCAAACGCTCGACCGCACACCCCAGGCCATCAAACAATACGATCGTGTACTGGCCCAGCGACCGGACGACCCCATGGTGAAAGCCTTGCGCGGTGCAGCGGCGGAGCGGAACACGTTCTACGTGGATACCACGCTCTTCACCGTAAGGCCCATGAACATTCCGGGCATGGCCTCCCTCTTCGCCGCAACACCCTACCGCAACGGCATCGTGTTCGCCGGTGAGGTGGAAGCCCCCGCGGAGAAGCGGAATCCATGGACCGGGCTCTCGTTCCTGGACCTCTATTCCATTGCGCCCAAACCCAACGGTTCATGGGGGGCGCCCGTTGCATTGCCCGGCGCGGTGAACGGACGATTCCACGAAGGACCCGCCGTGTTCAGCCCCGATGGCCGCATCATGTACTTCACCCGGAGCGACTACTACAAGTTCCGTTTGAACAAGGACGGCAGCGCGGTAAGCCACCTCAAGCTCTTCCGTGCGGAACTGGACGACAAGGGCGAATGGGCCAACATACACCAGTTCGCTTACAACGGAGAGGACCACTCCACCGGCCACGCGGCATTGAGCGCCGACGGAAGCACCCTGTATTTCATCAGCGATCGCCCGGGTGGACTGGGCGGCACCGACCTCTACCGTTGCGCCCGCACCGAGGATGGCTGGGGCGAACCGAAGAACCTGGGGCACCCTGTGAATACCGCAGGGAACGAAATGTTCCCCACCCTGTTCGGTGACACGCTCTACTTCGCGAGCAACGGACACCGCTCCATGGGCGGCCTCGATCTGTTCTTCGCCCGCCTGGTCGATGGAACATGGGGCCAACCCGAGAACCTCAATTACCCGATCAATACGCCCCACGACGATTTCGCGCTGGTCATGCTGCCGGATGGACGAAGCGGGTACCTGAGCAGCAACCGCAGCGGAAGCGACCGGATCCACGCCTTCGATGCGAACGAACCCACCTTGACCCTGGAAGGCACGTTCAAGGACGATGAGTACTTCATGCCTATGGTGGACGTGGAAGTGAAACTGCTCGACCTCGGTAGCGGCGAATCGCTGTCGCTCTTCACCGGACCCGATGGCACCTATGCGTTCGACCTGAAAAAGGACCGCGAATACCGCCTGTCCGGCGGCAAGAACGGCATGTTCACCGAAAGCCGCGATTTCAGCACCCTGGACCAGCGCATCAGCCGGAAGTACCTCCAGGACTTCGACCTCAAGGAAGTCGTGGTGGACAAACCGATGCTCGTGGAGAACATCTACTACGATTACGACCGATGGGACATCCGCCCCGAAGCGGCGTTGGAACTGGACAAGCTCGCCCGCCTGTTCATGGACAACCAGAGCCTCAGCTTCGAACTGAGCTCACATACGGACAGTCGTGCCTCGGTGACCTACAACCTGATATTGAGCGATGCCCGGGCCAAGAGCGCCGTGGACTACCTGATCCGCAAGGGCGTGGACCCGCAACGCATCACGGCCAAAGGCTACGGCGAATCGCGCCTGGTGAACCATTGCAAGGACGATGTGGAGTGCAGCGAGGAAGAGCACCAAGCCAACCGACGCACGGAGTTCAAGGTGACGAAAGTGAGCAACGATCAACCTTGATCGCTGCACGGTGCACACCGACAACCCTGTAGCCGATCAGCGGGCAGCAGCCCTGACGACCTCGCTGTAAGGCACGCCCTTGATGTGTCCTTCGACCCAGGAAAGAACGTCGAAGTACTTCACGACGAGGCTCTCGTTCGGGTCCTTGAACAACTCCTTCAAGGTGTCGCGCAGCGCTTTGAACAATTCCAGCTTCACCGCCGGGTCGGTGGCCCGGGCGAGTTTCTTGATGTGGTCCACCAAGGTGGTCTCCACCTGATAGGCGCGGTGCCGCTTGTTCAGGAATCGCTGTGTGGAGCGCACGATGTACTCCAGAAGGTCGAAGTTTCCGAGCTCGTAGTGTACCACCAGGTTGAACAGCCTGGCGTACGTGAATATGTCCTGACGCAGCGTGGGCTCGTTGTCGTTCAACACCCTGTTCAACCAGAACAAGGCCTTGTTCATCTGCCCCGATCCGAAATAGGCGCAAGCCAGGGCGAAGAAGAATTCCAGTTCGTGTTCCTTCTGCAGGCCCGAACCGATCTCCTCCATGCCCGCGAGCACCTCGTCCAGCAAGGCCAGTGCCTTATCGTGCTCGCCGGTGCGGTCGAGCAACCGCAACTCGCTGAGGTAGCTCGCCACGAAGATCTGCGTGTCGATGTTGCGTCCGCTGAAACCAGGCATCCCCGGTAATGCCCTCATCGCAATGATATTCTCACGGGCACTCTTCATCTCGTTCAACTCCACTTGACAGTTGATGATGTAGTGGAGCGTAAGGATGTATCGTTTCGGCAGGTCGGACTTGATCGTGGGGTACTGGTCCATGATCTTCTGCACCCGAAGGAACTTCTCCAAGCTGGTCTTCCATTCACGCTTGGCCCAATGACAAAATCCTTGTGTGTAGTAACAGATCGTGGCGGCTCGTTGCGACTGTGCGGTGTTCTTGCCCTTGATCAACGGATGTTCGCAGATCTCCTCCACCATCGCGTGCTCTTCCTCCGTGCGCACATACCCACCGCTCCGGAACACGTAGTTGATCTTCGAATAGAGGATGTGGTATGCCGCCAGGTTGCGCAACTTCTCGATCACCATCCGCTCCTCTTCGATCAGTGCGTCCAGGTCCTTGGTGAACTCGCCGCTCTCATAGGCTTCCTCCAGGAGCATCTTCTCCCAGCTGAGCAGTTCGAACCAGTAGTAGAAGCGCTCGTTCTCCTGCGCGATGCGCTTGGCCCGGTGCAGCAGCTTGTTGCACTCCACATACAGGGCCTTCTGGTACAGGATCTCGATGTTCTTGATCTCCTGTTTCAGGATGCCGCTCACCGAACTCTCCGCATGGAACGCACGAAGCGCCTTGAGGATGAGCTTGTACAAGTGATTCTTCTCCGATGGCAGGTGCTTGATGAAGGTCTCCTTCGCGAACAACTTCTTCAGCGCCTCCTCATCGTACACCTTCTGCTTGTCGATGGCATCGAAGATGCGCAGGTAGTTCTTGTCCCCCGATTGCAGGGACGAATGCAGTTTGAAAAAGCGCTTCTCGGACTTGGTCAGCGACTTGACCAGGTCGTGCAGTTCTGTGCTGGGCTTCATTCTTCCGATCGATGTGTGTGGTCAGCATTCCAACCCTGAAATCAAATCTATGGATCCCGAACGAGGCAACAGGTGACCTTGGTCAGAACGAACCAAGGCTATGTTTGTTCGAAGGACACGCCTTGCAGCACAATGAGAACATTGACCCTTGCCCTCGTGAGTATTGCATGCCTGGCCGCCATTCGGCCAGCAAACGCACAGCCGGATTGCAAACACACGAAACAGGGGTCTGCGGCGGCACAGCAAAAAGGCGGGGGCAGCAGCCTCTGGCCCATGGACATCCTGCACGAAAGGATCACCCTGGACCTTACCCTCGGGAACAGCCTCTCCGCTGAATGCACCGTGACCGCCACGCCCAGGGAGGCGGGACTCACCAGCATTGCGCTGCACCTGCTCGACCTCACGGTCGATTCGGTAACGGACGATGCCGGGCAACTAGTCTTCACCAGGACCGGCGAGTTGCTGGAGGTGACCCCCGGCAATGCGCTCGCACTGGGCGATACGATCACCTTCACGGTGCACTACCACGGTGTGCCCGTGACCGACGAGAGTGGCTTCGGTGGCAT
>JBIIYD010000031.1:0-17699 GCA_044347005.1 Flavobacteriales bacterium
CCACTGAAGGTCGCCCACCTGGATGATCCCACCGCCCAGGATCGCGGGATCCACCACTTCCCGCATTTCGATCGTCTTCCCGGGATGACGGGTCGCGGTGATCTTGCGCACCTGCTCCAGCTCCACGGCGGTGAGCTTCACGGCCGTGGTGATGCTGCAGATGACGATGTTCTTGTGTTCGAGGTAGAGCTCCTCGAAGGCGCGGGCGATCTCCGGGATCAACACCTCGCGACCCTTGCGCGTGACGATGGCGATGAAGCGCTGGGCGATCTCCCCCACATGTCCGGCGAAGATCGTGTTCAGTGCACGCGTTTTCTGATCGGCCCTGATCACGGGGCTTTTCAGCATGATGCGCAGCTCCTCGCTACCCTTGCAGGTATTGAGCATCACCTTCAGGTCCGCGCGCATCTGCTCCAGCTGGTCACGCTCCAGGGCCAGTTCCATCAGGGACTTGGCGTAGCGGTATGCGGCCTGCTGGTTCTTCATGAAAGACGGGCCTCGGCCTCCTTCAACATGCGGTCGACCAGGGCGCGCTGTGCGGCGTCATCGGTCAACTTCTCGCGCAGCAGCTTCTCGGCGATCTCCACGCTGAGCTCGCCCACGAGCATCTTGATGTCGGCCACCGCGGCGCTCTTCTCGTTGCGGATCTCCGCACGGGCGCGTTCCAGCATGGCAGCCACTTCCACCTTGGCCTTCTCCTTGGCCTCCGCAATCTCTTTTTCGCGGATGTCGCGCGCCTCCTTCAGCAGCACCTCGCGTTCCTCACGGGCGGCGCGGTCCAGTTGCTCATTGCGGGAGGTCATCGCGGCGATCTCCTCGCGGGCCTTTTTGGCCTCGCTCAGGGCGTCCTCGATGGTGCGCTCACGCTCGCTCAGGGCACCGAGGATCGGCTTCCACGCGAACTTCTTGAGGATGAACAGTACCGCAAGGAACGATACGGTCATCCAGAAAATGAGACCGAAGGAGAATTGGATCAGCATGGCTCGGGGTCAGTTTTGGGACCGGCCGGTGCTCAGAGCACCATGGCCAGCAGGCCCACAACGATGCCGAACATGGCAGCTCCTTCCACCAGTGCGGCGGCCAGGATCATGTTGGCGCGGATGTCATTGGTAGCCTCGGGCTGGCGGGCGATGGCCTGCATGGCATCACCACCGATGCGGCCGATGCCGATGCCGGCGGCCAGGGCGGCGATACCGGCGCCGATGGCGGCCAGACCGAAGTGCAGAGGAGCTTCAGTGGCGGCTTGCAGGAGGATCGAGAGGAACATGTCGAACGGGTTTGGGTTTACGTTGGTTCTTAGTGGTGGTGGGGCTCTTCAATGGCGGCCCCCAGGTACATTGCGGAAAGGAACGTGAACACGAAGGCCTGGATGAAGGCCACGAGCAGTTCCAACATGCTCATGAAAATGGTGAAGACCAAGGTGAAGATGCTCACGCCATAGCCCAGGCCGGCGTTGATCTCGCCGAAGATGAAGATCAGCGCGAAGAAGCTCAGAACGATGATGTGCCCGGCCGTGATGTTCGCGAAGAGTCGGATCATGAGGATCGCGGGGCGCAGGAACACGCCCAGGATCTCCACCGGGGTAAGGATGAGCAACACCGGCTTCGGCACGCCGGGCATGGCGATGATGTGGCCCCAGTAGTGGCGGTTGCCGTTGATCAAGGTCAGTGCGAAGGTGATGGCCGCCAGGGTGAAGGTCACCGAGATGCTGCCGCTCACGTTGGCGCCGAATGGAAAGATGGGGATGAGGCCCATCAGGTTGTTGATCAGGATGAAGAAGAACACCGTGAGCAGGAAGGGCATGAAGCGCTCGTACTTCGGGCCGATGTTCGCCTTGGCCACGTCGTCGCGTACGAACACGATGATGGGCTCGATCAGGCTCTGCAGGCCCTTGGGGGCGCCCACGCCGCGCTTCTCATAGGCCTTGGCCACGCTCAGGAACACCAGCAGCATGATCGCCAGGCTCACCATCATGCCCAGCACGTTCTTGGTGATGCTGAAATCCCAAGTCGATGCGGTCAGCGCTTCGTTCTGTACGGCATGGTGCGCATCGGTGCCGTCCGGTGCATCGGTCGCCACCACCTTGCCTTGGTGGAGCATGTAGCCGCCGAAGGTCTTGTGCCCGTGGTCGAACTGTGCGCTGCTGAAGGAGGTGAAACCACGCTCCGTGTTGTAGATCAAGATCGGAAGGGGGAGGCTGGTGTGGCCCCAGAGATGCCAGCCGTGCTCATCGACCACGTGGCCCATGATCATCTCGCCCGGATTGAACTTCTCAACGCCATGTTCACCATGCGCCTCGGCAGGTGCTTCGGTGCCGTGTTCGGCGTGGACGTCCGCCGTGGTGATGACCGCCTCGTGGCTGTGGGTCGTGTCGCCAGCGGCGTGCTCGTGCCCTTCATGCTGCGCCACCGAAGCCCCTGCGAAGAGTACGCTGGATAGCAGGAATGTGGCGCGGATCAAGGCTTTCATCACGTTCGTGCGGGGTCTTACCCCCCGCAATGCGGGCGCAAAGGTAGAACTCCGTCGCGAATGCGAAAATCGGAACGACTATTTACGTCCGGTTTCCTTGAACAGGTAGACCATCGCCCCGGCAACACCCGTCAAGGCAAGCACGATGGTGAGCACGGGGATCTTCCATTCCAACAGGCCATCGAGCCAGTGCCCCGCGAAGGTGAAGGCCAGGATGATACCCATCATGGTAAGGCCCATGCCGGTGAAGCGGAGGTAGGCGGCCGGGTCGATCCGGCGTTTGGGGTCAGGGCTGCTCATGGTCTTCCCACCTGCTTGAGCAGGGCCAACGAACGCTTGGTAATAAATCCCAGGAAGGCCATGTAACAACCCACGAACACCAGTGCGAAGCTCACGACCGAACCTTTGGGCAGCTTGATCAGCAGGATCAAGAGCAGCACGAGTGAAACCATCATCTTGATGGCCATGGAGGCCATGAAGCGGTGTACCATGGCCTTGCTGTCGGGGCCTGTGGCCGATTCGATCCAGGCGTGTAGGAGCAGGGTGATCACCGTGAAGTAGAGCACGGTGCCGGTGTGCAGTGCGGAAAAAGGGATGTCGAGCATGTACAGCACCACCCAAAGTACAGCGCTGCACAGCGCTGCAAAAAGGAGCGTAGGCAGTAGGAATGCCCAGCGACCGGTCGTCGGGGCCGTCATGGAAAGCGGCTCTTGGCTCAACGGACCGCTTGGGCGGCCTGTTCAGAGCGTGCGGCGTCGGTGCGCAGGCGGGCAGGGTCCATCTCCTTGACCACTCCGCCGCCCATGCTACAGTTGCCGGTGAACACGGCACCGGGCTCGATGGCGAGCTTCTTGGTGTTGATGTCGCCCTGCAATTTCGCCGTGGCCTTCAGGCTCAACAGGTCCTGGCAGTTCACACGGCCGATCACCGTGCCTTCGATGTCGCTGCTCTGGCAGGTCACCTCACCCTCGATCACACCGCTCTGGCCGACGATCAGGCGGCCGCGCACATTGATCGTGCCCTTTACCCGACCATCGATGCGCAGGTTGCTGTCGCTCTTGATCTCGCCTTCGATGGAGGTGCCCTCCATGATGCTGTTGATCTTACCGGGGTTGACGGTCTCGGCGGTCTTGTTCATGGCGGGCGGAGCAGGTTTATCGCTACGGAACATGGTCCCTTGAGCTTAAAAGGGTGGGCAACGTGACGGACAAAGATAAAAGCAGGAACGGCTTATCCTACTGACTACCAAGGTAGTTCTCGGTGAAGAATGCCGCGTAACCGTCCACGTCCTTGCTTTTGTACAACTGCGAATAGTTGTCCGGGCTGATGGCGAAGGCCGGAAACTCCTGGTCGTTGATGCCGGCCAGCACATCGCTCGTTCCCGTGAACAGTTCGTAGAATTCCATGGCCTTGGCCTTGGTGTCGAAGAAGGTTAGCAGGACTACCTGGTGTTCGGGGTCCAGGAAGCTGTTGGTGATCTGCATTCCGGGCTGCCTGAAGTAGGTCGTGTTGAAGTCGGAGAGGCGGTCCTTGATGCTGTTGATGTCGTTCCCCTTGTTCGGAACGATGATGGCGAAGTAGTGCTGCCCTTGCTCGGCCTTGTAGGTGGACGCGGAGGCGGGCAGCGGTTTGTTCGGCCCTTGATCGGTGGTGCGGTCCAAAGCGGCCAACAATTCCCCTGCGGCGCGCGCCTCGTCCGTGCCGGGGAAGGCGGTCGTTAGCTCGCCCAGCGCGGTACGGAACCCGCTGACGTCCCGTTGACCGCCAATGGCCATGGCACGTAACAGGAAGTACTTGGCCCGGAAGAAATTGCGTGGCTCATCGGCGATCACCCGGTTGCAGTTCGCGATGACTTGTGAATAGGCGTATTGGCGGAATAGCTGATAGGTCTCCTTGTAGTCGAATTCCTCTGCGGCCTTGCGCACATCGTCCGCTTGCAGGATGTTGGGGTCGCGCACCAGGCGGGCGAATTCCGAGGTGGGATAGCGCTCCAGGATGATGTTGGCATAGACCTGGGACCCGGTCCCTCCCATAAGGTCGACCCACCCGGCGGCCTCTTTTTCCAAGTAGATCCGGTAGAGCTGGTAGAGGCTTTCGGCCGTATAGCGGCAGGCATCGAAACGGTTGTTCAGCACCTCGAAGCTTTCGATCGCATTGTCCACGTCCTTCAGCTGCTCCTTATAGATCATGCCACTGATGTAGAGCGCATTGCACACGCGCTCGTTGGAGGCTTGCAGGGCCGCCTCGTCGCGGGGCAGGTCCTTGGTGTAATAGGCGGGATCCCGCCATTCTTCGGTGCCCTTCGTCTCCTGTTCGCGAACGGCTTCCGCCAGCGATTCTTCACCCTCTACTTCCACGCTCTCCGCCAAGGCACTGCCGGTCTTGTCCTTGCGGCGCCAGTCGTCCTCCAGCTTTCGGTTGCCCCATTTCTTCTTGAAGGTGGTCATGCCGCGAGCGATCTGCTGGGGGTCGTAGAAGTACCAGTTGCCACGCCCGGTGGGTGTCCCCGGTACGGTGGGTGCAGGCCGCTGTTCCGGAACGATCTCGGCTTGTGCCCTGGCCTCCTCCTCGGCACGTTCCTTATCCGCTTCGGCCAATTCGCGATCGCGGATCATGCTGCGCACCTTCTTTTCCAGTTCCTTCTCGTCCAAGCTCGCCAAGGCTTGCAGGCTATCCTCCAATTCGATGATGCCAAGCTGCTCCACGAGGTCGCCGAGCACTTCCGCCCGGGTGTTGATCTCCTGGTAACGAGGATGCTCCTCCGCCAGCAGGGTGCGCGTGCTGTCGTAATAGGGTTGTGCCTTCGCATAGATGCGGTCCTCGAAGTACACATCGGCCAGCTTCAGGAAGGTCTTGCCCTTCTGCTTCTGGTCCGTGGTGCTGACCTTGGCACTGACCTCCAGGTGGTCGATGGCCGATGGTTTGTTGCGGTCCTTCAGGTCGAGTTCGGCCAGGCCGTAGTGGATCATGTCGAAGTGGTCCACGTGCTTGTCGTCCTTGAGCATGCGGTTCAGCTTCTGCCGCAATGCCTTGCTATCGCCCTGGTCGAAGGCCAGTGCCTGGAAGATCTGGGCGTGGAAGGCGAGTTCGTAGGGAGGGCTCATCTTCTCCACGGCGGCGTACTGTTTGATCGCCTTCTCCTGCAGGCCTTTGCGTTCGTACAACTGCGCCAGGATGAATGCTCGGCGCACGCGGTCGCGTTTGCGTTTGGTAATGGGAACGGCATGTTCCAGGTGCATGATCGCGTCGTCCACCTTGCCCCTCCGCAGTTCCAGTTCCGCCTGCACCGTGCTCAGCTCCGCGTGGTCGAAATCCTTGGGAAGCTTCTTTTCGTCGCGCACTTTGTCCAATGCACTTTGGGCCTTGCCGTACTGGTCCAGCTGGATCGCGGTGCGGGCCAGCCAAACCTGGCTTTCCAGTTGTCGGTTCCCACCCTTGAAACGCCTGGCGATGTAAGCGAAACCGCGTTCGGCCTCGAAATAGTTGCGCTTGTAGAACTGGCTTTTGGCGATCACGAAGAAGGCATCGTCGATCCACGCATTGCGCTCTTCGCCCTTGATGTCCATGCTGTGCCGTTCGATCACCAGCGAGCACTTGTCGATGCACTTCTCCAGCTCGGGGACCTTGGCCTTGGCCTCTTCTTCCGTACCGTAGACGAAGAGCGGAAGTACCTCGTCGAAATTGTCGACATGGGCGTCCTCGATCCCGGTAATGATCTCCTTCAGCTTCTCGTTCGCATTGAACCATCCGTTGTCACGGGCGGTCAGGCGGTGGTAGGTGCGGTTCAGGAACGCGTCCTTCTCGGGCGAGCAACCGATGGCGAGCATGACCAGGGCCAGCCCAAGCAGTGGTCGGTATGTGATCTGGAGGCGCACCGGTGAACGGGAGGATAACTACGAACGTGCGAAGATATTTCATCGGCAGGGTTCGACGGTGTTGCTTTTGGCCTTGCTGGGCAAGCCGTGCCATTGCGCACCTTTGCAGGGATGCCCATGCCCAGGAACGCACCAGGAGCCGCCGGTAAAAAGGGCAGGACCCCGTTGATGCGCAAATTGCGCAGCACTTACCGGCTCATGCTCATCGACGAGCGCACGTTCGCCGAGCGTTTCAGCATCAAGTTGAACCGGCTGAACGTGCTGTTGCTGGCCATTGCCGCGTTCACACTGCACGGGCTTTTCGTAACGGCGGTCATCGTGTTCACGCCGCTCAAGAAGTACATCCCCGGCTATTCCGACCAGGCCACCAAGATCAACGCCTACCGCAGCACGGTCAAGGCCGATTCCCTGGAAGCGGAGCTGATCTACAGGGACCTGTACATCGATAACCTCAGGAACGTGCTACGCGGCGAATTGCCCGCCGACAGTGCCACCCTGTTCGCTCCCGTGCCAGTGAAACCCGATAGCCTGGACATGGCTCCCGGAAGAATGGACAGCCTGTTGCGGGCTAGGACGGAAAAGGAGGAGGCCTATGACCTGGCCGAAGGGCCGGTGCCCGGTGAACGACGGGAGCTCGCCGGTGTGTTCTTCTTTCCGCCCTTGCGCGGCATCGTCACCACGACCTTCGATCGCAGCGAAGGCCACTACGGCATCGATGTGGTGACCAAGGCCGATGCCGCGGTGAAGTCCTGCCTGGACGGAACGGTGACCCTGGCCAGTTGGACCACCGATGCCGGACACGTTATCCAGGTGCAGCACCGCTACAACCTGGTGAGCCTGTACAAGCACAACAGCACCTTGTTGCGCAAGGTGGGCGACCGGGTGAAGGCCGGTGAGGCCATCGCGATCGTGGGCAACAGCGGCGAACTCACCACCGGTCCGCACCTGCACTTCGAGCTATGGCTCAACGGTGAGCCCGTGGACCCGCAGGCCTACATGGTATTCCAATGAGCACCACGTGTTCCCAAGCGGCGCTTCATCGCTTGGCGCGCCCGACACCTGAACGATGAGCCTGAAGTCCGCCATCGCGAAGCCGTATGCCCACCTGGTGACCAACGCGGTGATGCGCCGCGCCTTGGATCCCGGGGCCACCCAGGCGAAAGTGCTCAAGAGCCTGTTGCGATCGGCGGCGAACACCGCCTTCGGAAAGGATCATCGATTGGGCCAGGTCGAGGGCCATGCCGCTCTGGTCGAGACGGTGCCCTTGCGTGATTATGAAGGAATAAAGCCCTACTTGGAGCGGGTGATCGCCGGGGAACGCGATGTGCTGTGGCCCGGATCGCCGCTTTATCTGTGCAAGACCAGCGGCACCACCAGCGGGGCCAAGTACATCCCCATCACCCGGGAGAGCCTGCCCAACCACATCGGGAGCGCCCGCCGTGCCCTGCTCGCCTACATCGCCCACAGCGGCCGCGCCGATTTCGTGGACGGCAGGATGATCTTCCTGCAAGGCAGCCCGGTGCTGGATACATCCCGGCGGATCCCCACGGGACGGCTCAGTGGCATCGTGGCCAACCACGTTCCGGCCTATCTGCTGAAGAACCGCATGCCCAGCTTCGCCACCAACTGCATTGCCGACTGGGAGTCCAAGGTGGAGGCCATCGTGGGTGAAACGATGAAGTCCGACATGCGCCTGGTGAGCGGGATCCCCGCCTGGGTGCAGATGTACTTCGAACGCCTTCTGGCGCGCACCGGCAAGGCCTCGGTGAAAGAGGTGTTCCCGAACTTCTCGCTCTTCGTGTACGGTGGTGTCAACTACGCCCCCTACCGGGGCCGGATGGAAGCCTTGATCGGTGACACCATGCCCAGTGTGGAACTCTTCCCCGCCAGCGAAGGCTTCATCGCCTATCAGGACAAGAGCAACGAGGAGGGACTGCTCCTGGTGTTGGACAATGGCATCTACTACGGTTTCCTGCCCATGACAGGGCCGGGGGCAGGCACAGGGGCTCGCCCCCTCTCCATCGCCGAGGTGGAGTTGAACACGCAGTACGCATTGGTGCTCTACACGAATGCCGGGCTCTGGGGCTACGAGATCGGGGACACCGTGAAGTTCGTGTCGCTCTCGCCGCCGCGCATCGTGGTCACGGGTCGCACCAAGCATTACACCAGCGCGTTCGGTGAGCATGTGATCGCCGAGGAAGTGGAGGGCGCGCTGAAGGATGCGATGGCCGAGGTCCCGTGCGAGGTGGCGGAATTCACCGTGGCCCCGCAGCTCACGCCGGTCGGAGGGTTGCCCTACCACGAGTGGTTCATCGAGTTCGCTGCACCACCGGCCGACATGTCCCGCTTTGCTGCGTTGATCGATGAGGCCCTGCAGCAGCGCAACGTATACTACAAGGACCTGATCACCGGCAAGGTGCTGCGGCCGCTGGTGATCAAGCCCGTGGCCCGTGGTGGCTTCGCTGCGTGGATGAAGGCACGCGGCATGAACGATGCGCAAAGCAAGATGCCTCGGCTCGCGAACGACCGACGGTACGTGGAAGGGCTCGGCTGAGCCTACCGCTCCTTCAGTGCAGGTGCGCCCAAGGCTTCGAGCCGCGGCTCCAACGCATCGGCCTTCGTGTAGGCCTCGTTCACCTGGCGTTCCAGATCGACGAGCAGCTTCTCCGCGTGCGCACGGCTGGCCCGGTGCGTGGCCGTGGGGCCGTAGGTAAGTGAGTAGGCCCAAGCGCCCGAGCTCCCGAGGAAGTCCCTGAGCCCTGGCGTTGCGCGATCCTCCAGAACCTGGCTGCGGGCCTTGGTCCCGTTCAGTTCGATGTCGATGGCTTGGATGTTCTCGCGCAAGGCGAGCAGCTCGCGCTGAAGCGTTTCGTCGGTGCGCGGTGCGCGCGCGTAGGCGGCGAGCATCAGGCGGCTCCGCTCCTGCACTGCACCGAACCGCTGTACCATGCGTTCGGTACGCGCGTAAAGCTCCTCGTGCTCCCTGGCGTATCGCGCCACGGCTTCGGGAGCGGCACCTGGCAGCGCGCCCTTCATCAGCGGCTCCACCCGCACGTCCACGCGAGCGGAGATCGCGGAGAGCACACCATCCACCTGCTTGAACAACTGCGCACCATAGGTGCCTGGTGCCACAAGGCTGCCCGTGGGTGAGCCGTCCACATTGCCGGGTGTCACTGGCGTAAGTGCGTCGGCCTTCAGGTCCCACACCACACGTTGGAAGCCCTTGGCGTTGGTCGCTGACACGCGCCGCACCACGTCGCCCTTCGTGTCCGTGATCACGAGCCACACCTTGGGGTCCAGCGCGCGCAGTTCCGTTTCCAGCGAATCCCATGCGGGGATCGTGAGGGGCTGCTTCGCCTTCACCCGTTCGCTTTCCCGTTCCTTGCGCTGGTCCTTCAGGCTCTTGTAAGCGTCCTTCAAGTTGTACGTGAGCTCCGCGCCGAACGGTGGGTTGGGCGCGGTGAAGAACGCATCGCCCAGGGAGCCTGCCCGGCCCCCGCCAAGGGGCGAACGTTGGCTGTACCAGAGCGCCGTGCGCGGCGCGAAGAGCGTGGCCTCGACAGTGCGCATGCTGTCGTTCAGGTCACGCAACGCGCGGTAGTCGTCCAGGATGTAGAAGCCACGGCCGAAGGTGGCGGCCACCAGGTCATGCTCCCGCCGCTGGATCGCCAGGTCGCGAACGGGAATGTTGGGCAACCCGCCCTTCAACTGCAGCCAATGCTTGCCGCCATCCATGGTGGCGTACACACCGAACTCGGTGCCCGCAAAGAGCAGGTCGCGCTTCACTTCGTCCTGCACCACACGCCACACCAACGTGCGCTGCGGCAGGTCGCCGGTGATGCTTGCCCAAGTGCGGCCTTTGTCCGTACTGCGGTACAGGAAAGGCTTGAACACGCCGTTCTTGTGGTCGTCGAAGGCCGCGTACACGGTGCCGGCCGCGAACAGGTCGGCTTTGATGTCGTTGACGAACGCAGTGGCAGGAAGGCCCGGCAATGCGCTCAACGGCACGCGCCGCCAGCTCCCGCCCTCGTTCTCGGTCACCTGGATCGCGCCATCATCGGTGCCTGCGTAGATCAGCCCTTTCTGCACTGGCGACACGGCCAGTGAGGTGATGGTGGCGTACTCGGACATGGCATAGAGGTCCCACGGATTGTCGAAACCCAGAGTGGTGCCGAAGAAATTCGTGCGGGAGCGCTCGACGCCTGAGGTGAGGTCCCCGGAGAGCGCGGTCCAGCTGTCGCCCCGGTCGTTGCTGCGCCACACGCGGTAGGTGCCGAAGTAGATGGTGGCGGGATCGTGCGGGCTCACCACGATGGGTGCGTCCCAGTTGCTGCGCTCCCACGGTTCACCGGGTGCGGCCTGTGGACGGATGTAGATGTTCTCACCGGTGCGCCTGTCGTGGCGCATCAGGTTGCCCTGTTGCCATTGGCCGTAAACGATGTCCGGGTTGCCGGGCTCCGTGGCGGGTTGATGACCGTCACCACCGATCACCGCGCTCCAGTCGCTGGTGCGGATGCCATGCTCGTTGTCGGTGCGTGAGGGACCGCCCTGAGTGTTGTTGTCCTGCGTGCCACCGTAAACGTTGTAGAAGGGCAGATCGTCGTCAACGGCCACCTTGTAGAACTGCGTCACGGGCAGGTTGCCGATGTGGCGCCAGGTGGTTCCGCGGTCGAAGGTCTCGTACAGGCCACCGTCGCAGCCGAACAACAGGTACTCGGGATCATCCTTGCGGAACACCACGACGTGGTCGTCGACGTGCCGTGTATCCACGTTCAAGCTGCGGAAGGTCTTGCCACCGTCATCGGAGGTCTGCGTGTAATTGCTCACCAGGTAAAGGCGGTCGAATTGGTGGGGACTTGCATAGAGTTCCTGGTAGTAATGCGGCCCGGTGCCACCGCTCACGGCATCGGACATCTTCGTCCAGCTGGCACCGCGGTCGGCGCTGCGGTATACGGCACCGGTGCGTCGATCCAGCTCGATGGCGGCGTACACCACATCGGGCTGCTGGGGGGAAAGGGCCAGTCCGATCTTGCCAAGGTTGCCGCCGGGCAGCCCGCCTTCGAGCTTGGTCCAGGTCTCACCGCCGTCGGTGGAGCGGTGGATCGCGGAGCCCGGCCCGCCGCCCATGTAGCCGGCCACGGTGCGGTGGCGCTGCCAAGTGGCGGCGTACAAAAGCTTCGGATCGCGCGGGTCGATCTGCAGGTCGGTGGCTCCCACCCAGGTGTCGTCACCGAGCCTGCGCTTCCAGGTCTTGCCGCCGTCGGTGGTCTTGTACACACCACGCTCACCACCCTTGCTCCACAACGGGCCCTGCGCGGCCACCCACACGGTGCCGGGGTCGTTGGGGTGGACGATGATGCGGCTGATGTGCTCGCTCGTCTTCAGCCCCATGTTCTTCCACGTCTTGCCTCCGTCTTCGCTGCGGTACACACCATCGCCGAAACCCACGTGTCTCCCGCCGACGTTCTCCCCGCTGCCCACCCACACCACATCGGGGTTCTGCGGGTCGAGGGTGATGCAGCCGATGGAATAGCTGGCCTGTCCGTCGAATAGAGAGGCCCAGGTGGTGCCGGCGTTCTCGGTCTTCCACACGCCGCCGGAGCCCACACCCACGTACCACGTGTTGGGTTTGTGCGGGTGCACCGCGACATCCGCGATGCGGCCGCTCATGAAGGCAGGCCCGATGCTGCGGAACTTGAGGCCGCTGAGGTGTTCGGCCTTGAGCGTGTCGATCTTGGGTGCTCCGGGCTTGGCCTTGCCGCCCTTGACTTGCGCTTGCAGTGCGAAGGGTGTAACACTGATGAGCAGGGAGAGGAGGAGGTGCTTCATGGGATCAGGGGACGGGATGAAGGTCGGGGTTCGTGCGGGAAAACCGATGATGGGCAATTGTCCTGCGGGTTCGAGAAGGCATTCGACCGTGAATGAACGGGAATGGACATGAATAGGCTCCGGATTTGGCTTGGGGCATTTGCTTTCCTGCACACACGGCTGTCGGCAGGTCTATTCTCGCGTCTTTATGGTTTTGCTCCACAAGGCTGTTCCGATCACAAGTCTATCCGCGCTCCGTTGCGCGTGATCGACCCGGTGGAACATCAGGACGGTTCCGGCCGAATGCGAAAGCACCGGTTCGTTGCCGCGCATCGCAGTACGGTCAGCCCCGGGGCAATGGTCTCATCATTGCCTGCTCCACCTCTCCGGGGTGCTCTTGGCACATCACCATGGTCTGTGCGAGCGGCCCGAAACATAGGGTCCGGTCGTGTGCTTCGAATGGCCTGCAAAGGGTGTTGCATCCCTCGGTGGCTTCGCCGCTTGGATGAGGTCGCGCGGCATGAACGACGCACAGAGCAAGGTGCCTCGACCGGCGAACGACAGGCGGTTCGTGGATGGCATCGAACCCTGGACCTCACGGATCCACGGCCTTGAAGCGCAGCAGCATTTTTCCGGCGCCGTTGTTCAGGCTTAGTTCCTCCCCGGCGATCGAATAGCCTTCCACCTGCAACAAGGCCTTGTGGAAGGCATCCTCCACGCTCATGTCCGGGCAGGCCATCATGGTGCTGCCGGCCTTGCTGAAGCGGATGCCGGTGGTGCCCTTGTCCAGCTCATAGGTGCTGAAGAAGCTGTTGCAGCCAGCATTGCCAGCGGCCCGTTGTTCCCCGGCGTTCAGCAGCAGGTGCGGTGCCATGCGCCCATCCATGGGCGTTACCGGTTTGCCGGATACCTCCACGAGCATCCAATAGGTGCCTTCCAAGTCTCGGCCGATCGCCGTGGTGGTCGCTACACGACGCAGAATGTAGGTTTCCGTCAAGCCACCCGTGATGCGCGCCCCTTGCCCGTCCAACTGGATGAGCTTCTCTTCGCCAACGAGGTATCGCGCCGGGCCGTTGTCCATGCCTTCCAGCCGGATCCTGTTCCCGTCCGCTTCCCACTTGAAGCGGCCTTCGTGCACGAACTGTTCTCCGTTCTTGCCGAGGTATTGCGTCACCGAACGGTAGGTGCCTTGCTCGTGCAAAGTGAGTTGCGTGGCGATGCCTTCACAGTCCGCACAGGGTACGGTGCCTGTGTACGTCCCGGCCCAGACCACACTGTTGCGGCTGTTGTGGGCGTCATCCACGTTCGCGCCGGTGGTGTCCGGGGTTCCGGTCCCCGCATCGGACGAGGTGCCGCCTTGCCCGCATGCGAAGAGGCACAGGCCGAAACCGGCCAGCCAAGCCATGCCTGAGGTGTTGGTAGAGTGCAGGGGTGTCATGGGTAGGATGGTAGGCGGCTATGCGATACGGATGCGCAATGCCTGGTCCAGTTGCTCCGTCGCGAAGCCCTTCAGGTCCTGTTTCGCCGGTCCGTTCAGCACCTTGCCCGCCAGGTCGAAGCGGCTGCCGTGCCAGCCGCATTTGAGGCCTTCGTTGGTGTCGTAGGAAACCGGACCGTTCTTGTGGGGGCAATTGAGCGCCAGCGTGCGGTAGCTGCCGTCGGCTTGCTTAACCACCATCAGCTTTTCGCCGAGCCCTTTGGCCTTAACGAGCGTGCGGCCACTGGGGTCCAGGTCGGCCAGCGGGATATCCAACAGTCCGTCCTTGGCCTCCAATGCCAAAGCCTTGGTCGATGAGCAGCTTTCCAGCGTTGCGGTCAGGGGCACCAAGGCCAAAGCAGCACAAGCCTGGCAGGTGTTGCGGAGGAATTGTCGACGGTCCATGATGGTGAAAGGTAGTTCGACCGGATGAAATTGGTGAGCCCCAAGATGGAGGGCTGCTAAGCAAGGAGCATCACTACCCGGCAGGTTCGATACGAGCTAAGGTTCTCAAGTCCATGAACGTTGCTTTTCGATCAAATACCCTGTCGGTCCAATTTTTCCGCCGCCTTTCGGATGGCGGTGTGGGCACGCCGCATGCGCAGCGCGATGAGCATGACCAGCAGCCCGAATGCGAGCATGACCAGCCCCAACAGCCAGGTGACCGAGACCAAGGTGCCCATGGGGTCGAGCACGAGCCAAAGCCCGAGCACGATGAGCAGGATGCTCAGGACAAGCCAGTTCGCCCAAGATACATCGCCCTCGTTGCGGGCCCGGAACGTGCGGATCAGGAGCAACACCCCGGACGACACGATCCAGATGCCCAGCAGCACGGGGATCAATCCGACCACACCGGGCTTGGCAAGGAGCAGGATACCGATGCCGATGTCCAGCAGGCCTTCCAGCAGGTAGCCGGTCCATTGGGGGCCTTCGCGGTTGAGTACGGCCAGCACCACCTCCGAAACACCGCCCACCACGGCCACGATGCCCAGGTAGAAAACGATGGTGGCCAGCGCCATTTCGGCATGGAACAGTATGTACGCGCCCATGCCCAGCATGAGCAGGCCTTTCAAGGCCAGAAGCCACCAGTTGCGGAACATGATAGTGCTCGATCCAGGCGGGTGAAGATAGCATGCTTCCTTGACCGTATTGTGGTGCATCATGCCTTTCGGACCTTTGCCACCATGGAAACGACCATCGGCCAGGACGTACAGCACGCTGCCCAACTGCTTCGGGCGGGTGACATCGTGGCCATCCCCACCGAAACGGTCTATGGCCTTGCCGCCAACGCCCTCGATCCTTCGGCGGTGCTCAAGGTCTTCGAGGCCAAGGAACGCCCCAGCTTCGACCCCTTGATCGTACACATCGGGCAGGTGCAGGACATCGCTTCGGTGGCCACCCGCTTGCCGCCGGGTGCCGAGGCACTGATGCAGGCCTTCTGGCCGGGTCCATTGACCTTGGTGTTGCCCAAGCAGAAGGACATACCCGACCTGGTCACCAGTGGACTGGACACCGTGGCCGTGCGCATGCCCGATCATCCATTGACCCTTGCGTTGCTGCGCGAACTGGACTTCCCGCTGGCGGCACCCAGTGCGAATCCTTTCGGGTATGTAAGCCCCACCACCGCCCGGCACGTTGCCCAGCAGCTCGCGGGCCGGGTGCCTTACATCCTGGATGGCGGGCCCTGTCGCGTTGGGGTGGAGTCCACCATTGTGGGCTGGGATCAAGGGTGTTGGCGGCTCTACCGCCCGGGCGGCGTTCCCGTGGAAGCGCTGGAAGACGTGGTGGGTGGTGTGCAACCTGCGGAAAAGCGTGTGTTACCCATCGCCCCCGGCATGTTGGAGAGCCATTACGCCCCGCGAAAGCCGGTATACATGGGCGATGTGCACGCCCTTCTCCGCCGATTCGCCGGTCGTTCGGTAGGGGTCATCAGTTTCTGTACCGAGTATCCGGCACACCGCTGCGAAGTGCTTTCCGAGAGCGGTGGATTGGGCGAGGCTGCCCATCACCTCTTCGCAGTGCTGCGTGAACTGGACAGTAGCGACTGCGAGGTGATCGTGGCCGAGGAGTTTCCCGACGAAGGCCTGGGCAAGGCTATCAACGACCGCTTGCGGAGGGCTTCGGCCTTGCGCTGATCCGGTCGACAATTACGCGCCATTCGTCGAAATTCCCAAGCCGGACGCTTCAAGTTCACATTGCGGAAATGCCGGATCGGCATCGCGGTGGCGTATCTTCCACATCGCACCAACCCGCCCAAGCGATGAGCACCACCCTCAATACCAAGGAACTGACGTTGGTATACGACAGCAATACATCCGAAGGGCGCAAGGCGCTTGCCTTCGCCTATTCCCTGGCGCCCAGGGTGAACAAGCAGGACGTGAGCGCGGTAAGCCTGAGCACCACCTTCGTACGCCAGGTGCTCAAGCAGTTGAACCTGCGCCCCAAGGACCTGCTGAACCGCGCACATCCGTACTACCAGGAGCACCTGCGCGGCCGCGACCTGGATACCGAGGGGTGGCTGCAAGTGGTGGCGCACAACCCCTTGCTCCTGAAGGCCCCGATCGCTCTGCAAGGCGATCGTGCGGTGCTTTGCGAGCCGGCCTCCTTGATCTACACCCTTTCGGAAGAGAAGCAACGTTCGATCTAGTCCGGGGCGCCACGTTCCACGCCGAAGCGCGATCTTCGCAGGCTTTTCCACAGAAAGCCTTGGTTCATGGGTACATGAGCACATGGCCCATGAGCACATGAAGAAGATAGCCATCCTCGGTTCCACCGGCTCCATTGGTACCCAGGCCTTGGAGGTGGTGCGTGAACAGCCGGAGCACTTCCAAGTGGAGCTGCTCACCTGCGGCAACAACGTGGACCTGCTGATCCGGCAAGCACTGGAATTCAAGCCGAACGCCGTGGTGATCGGCGATGCCGGTAAGTTGGAAAGCACCAAGGACGCGCTCTTTCCGCAAGGCATCAAGGTGTACGCCGGGCCCGAGGCGCTGGAGCAAGCCGTGACCATGGACAGCATCGAAGTGGTGCTGACCGCCTTGGTGGGATATGCTGGAATGCGGCCCACCCTGGCGGCCATCAATGCCGGTAAGGCGATCGCCCTGGCCAACAAGGAAACATTGGTGGTGGCGGGCGAGTTGGTGACGAAGGCCGCACGTGACAAGGGGGTGAACCTCTACCCGGTGGACAGCGAGCACAGTGCCATTTTCCAATGCCTGGCCGGCGAGTGGCACAACCCCATCGAGAAGATCGTGCTCACGGCCAGCGGTGGCCCTTTTCGTGGCCGCACGCGTGCGGAGCTGGCGCAAGTGACCAAGGCCCAGGCGCTGAAGCATCCCAACTGGGACATGGGCGCCAAGATCACCATCGACAGTGCAAGCCTGATGAACAAAGGGCTTGAGGCCATCGAGGCCAAGTGGCTCTTCGGCCTGCACAAGGATCGGATCGAGATCATCGTTCACCCGCAGAGCATCATTCACAGCATCGTCCAGTTCCGCGATGGCAGCATGAAGGCGCAGATGGGGCTACCGGACATGAAACTGCCGATCCAGTATGCCCTTTCCTACCCGGACCGGTTGCCTACCACGTGGCCCCGTTTCGACTTCCTGAACTATCCCTCCCTCACCTTCGAGCCGGCCGACCTCGAGACTTTCCGCAACCTGGCACTCGCCCTCGAAGCCATGGACAAGGGCGGCAATGCGCCCTGTGTGCTCAACGCCGCCAACGAAGTGGCCGTCGATCTGTTCCTCAAGGATTCCATCGGTTTCCTGGAGATGAGCGACCTGGTGGAACACTGCCTCGCGACCGTACCCCATATCTTGAACCCCACCCTTCCGGACCTGGAGGCCAGTGATGCCGAAGCACGGCGCGTGGCCCGGGAACGCACACCATCCGCATGGAGATCCTGATCAAAGGCGCCCAGCTCATCCTGAGCCTGAGCATACTCGTTGTATTGCACGAACTGGGGCACTTCATCCCGGCACGCTACTTCGGCACCCGGGTTGAGAAGTTCTACCTCTTCTTCGATCCCTGGTTCTCCTTGTGGAAGAAGAATTGGAAGGGGACCGAGT
>JBIIYD010000205.1:0-5470 GCA_044347005.1 Flavobacteriales bacterium
TTGAGCCGATAGCGCTTGGTGCGGTCGATACGCGGGTCTTCCAGTTCTTCGAATGGTTCCAACAGGTCCATGGTTGCGGATTTGATGCCGCAATCACGCATCCTTAAAGCTGGGGATCAAGTACCCACCACGCCGATCGATCAACCGCCCTTCGTGGATTCAAGACCCGATAGCCCTGGGTGCTTGAACGCACGATATCGACACCAAGCACCCATTTTGCGCACCATGGACTTACGGCGGAAGATGGTGTTTCGCACCCCAACGGGAATTTCGGCAACCTGCTCTTCATCTGGGATGTGCTATTCGGCACTGCCAAAATCACCCGCCGCTACCCGACCCGCTTCGGTGCTTGGAACCGGATCAAGGAGCCGTGGTACGTGCAGCTCTTCTTCCCGATCCTGCGCTCGGATAGACCGGAGAGCGAACTGCATGCGCTGATCACCAAGAACGACCATGATCCATCGGTGACCTACAAGGAAATGAACCGGTAGAACAGCAGGGGGCCTATCGGAACAACCACGGTCCCGGGTCGATCTTCACCAGCCCATCGGCTGTGATCTTCCAGATCTCCAGGTGGGCCTTGCTGCCGTCGTCGTCGGTGATCACGGTGCCCACGGCCTGCTTGGTATCCAGCTTCTGGCCCTTGGTAACGCTTACGTCTCGCAGGTTGCTGTACACGCTGCGGTACACGCCATGACTCACGATCACGGCTTTCCCGGCACCGGGTATAACGATCACGCTGCTTACCTCGCCCCGGAACACGGCCCTTACGCTGGCGCCCTTTTCGGTGGAGATGTCGATGCCGTTGTTCTCGATGATGATGCCGGGCAGCACAGGGTGGTTCTGCTTGCCGAAGCGGCTGGTGATGACGCCCTTTTCAACGGGCCAGGGCAGCTTGCCCTTGTTCTTTTCGAAGTCGGCGTTGAGCTCCTTGGCTTCCGGGGTCAGGGAAATGTCCAGCTTGCCTGCCGGTGCGGGGGGCGCGCCCGGCTTGGGTTTGGGCTTGATGCTTTCCTCGATAGCCTTGCGTATGGCGGCATCCAGTTCACGCCGTTGTTTCTCCTGCTTCTTCTGGGTCTCCCGCAAGCGGCCCTCTTCCTTCTTCAGGCTACTCAGTGCAACCTGCTGTCCGCTGCGGTCGCTGCTCAGCTTCTGCTTTTCGGCCAGTTGCTGGTCCACGAGGCGGGTCTTTTCGGCACGCTGGGCCTTGAGGTCGGCGGCATGCTGCTCGATCTGTGCCCGGGTCTCCTCGATAAGCGCCGCCTGGCGGGTGCGCTGCTCGGCGATCTGGTCCAGGTAGCGGCTCCGTTTCCAGGCCTGCTGGAAACTGCTGGCCGCGAACAGGTAGCTCATGCGGTCGTAGGCGCTGCGGTTGCGGTAGGCGAACTGGATCATGCGGGCATATTCCGCCTTGAGGCTGGCAAGGTCCTCGGTCAGGGAGTTCACCATTTCCTCGTCCTCCATGATCTGCTGGTCCACCTTGCGCAGTTCGCTGTGCATGGTGCGGATGAGCTGCTCGCGCGCTTCGATCTGGCTTTCGAGCAGTTGCAGTTGTTCCTGGGTCACGCGCTGTTCCTTGCGTGCCTGATCGATGAGCGCTGTCGTGGTGCGGATCTGCTTGTCCAGCGCCTCGCGCTTCTTTTCCAGCTCCTTGCGCGATTGGCCTTGGGCGGGCAGGCTTAGCGCCAGCAACACCAGCACCACGAACAGCCCGATCAGGGACCGCATGGCCTTTGCGCCGGTGTGGCGCAGCGTGTCGGCGGGTGTGGCGCTGCTCGCGTTCATGGGGCCTTTGCAGGCATGGGTGTGAATTTCTCGGGGATGCGGAAGCTCATTTGCACGGGTCCTTCCAGCACGATCTTCGAGAGTTCCAAGGTAGCACTGGCCTGTCTGCCGGGTTCGCTCAGGGTTATCCGGATCACGGTGGGCAGGTGTTTCGCCTCGCTGCCGCCGCGTTCTTCATAACGCACTTCGGCGCTCTGGTCGCGTGCCAGGTCGGTCACCTGCACCCGGCTTACGCGGAAACTGTCGGGTTCGATCCAGTACTTGAGCACGATGGCATCCTTGTCCTCGGCCTTGCGCAGGGTGCGTTCCAAGCGACGCTCGCCCATGTCGCGCCCGTCCAGGGTGTCGCTGGGGCTGATGTCCTCGGCGGCCCTGACGAAGCGACGCTTTTCGCGGCTGGTGAGCACGTACAGCCCGTCCTCCCGGTCGCTGCGGTATTTCTCCTTGGGGTCCAGGCCGATGGCCTTGCCCAGCAAGGCTTGTTGGAGCAGGTCAAGGCTGGGTTGCAGGCCGAAGCGGGCCGAAGCGGCGGCGGTATCGCCTACGAAGTACTGATCGGCCATCTTGTCCAGCAGCTTCAGGCTGTCCGGGGTTATCACGATGCGCGCCACCTCGATCCCCAAGGCGGGCACCACGCTGATCCAGGCCGCACTGTCGCGCACGGACTTGATCTGTGCCTTGAAGCTCTTGCCGCCATCGGGCAGTTCCAAGGACACGCTGGCCTTGGCGGTGTAGTAGCGTATGGTGTCGTTGTTGTTGGCCAACAGGCGTTCCAGGAGCTTTTCCGGCGAGCGCGCAGGCAGTTCGTTGCCGCCTACCAAGGGAAGTTTTTGGCCGCTTTTGCACGCGGCAACGGAGAGTAGCGCGAACAGGACCGCTGTTTGTGCGCCTGTTCTCATTCGGACCAGGTGCCTTGGTCGATCTTGCGTTGCAGGGCGTCGCTGGTATCGCCCAGGTCCTTGGCCCGCAGCCATTGCGCCATGGCACCGGCCGTGTCGCCCAGCTTGTACAGGATGTCGCCGTAGTGCTCCACGATCACCCCCTGGTCGTTGCCTCCGGAAGCGATGGCCTTTTCGATCCAGGTGCGTGCCTCGGCGAACTTGCCGGCGCGGAAGAGGATCCAGGCGTAGGTGTCCTCGTAGGAGGGTTGCCCCGGGGCCAGCTCGTTGCTGCGCAGACTCATCCGCTCGGCCTCGGCGATCTGCTCGTTGCGCTCGCTGAGGTAGTAGGCGTAATTGTTGAGCGTGGAGGGGTTGTTCGGTTCGATGGCCAGGGACTTCTCGTAGGCATCGTCCGAGCGTTCGTGCTGCTTCGCCTCGTGGTAGGCATCGCCCAGGCTGCTCCAGAACTGGGCCAGCAGGGGCTTGTTGTCCACCACCAGGTCGCGGCCCATCACCAGTGTTTCAATGGCTTCCTCGTAGCGCTTGAGCTGTGCCAGGGCGATGCCGTTGAAGAGGTAGTTGTCCGGCACGGTGGGGAAGAGGGAGATGGCCTCCTCGGCATCGGCATGCAGGGCCTCCATGTCGCCCAGCTCCAGGTCCAGTTGCAGCAGCTGGCTCCAGATGGGGTAGCGCTCCTTCTCGTGTTCCAGGGCCAGTTTGAACTGCTCGCGGGCCTCGGCATAGCGCCCATCGCGCAGCAGGAAGTCGCCGTGTATGGTGTGTGGCTTCCCGCTTTCGGGATGGGCTTTTTCGAGCACATCGATCAGGCGGTAGGAGCGTTCGATCAGTTTCGGCTTGTCTTCCGGTGCCTCCCCTTCGAAGTTGCTCATTTCGAAGAAGCCGATGAGCACCTGCATCTTGGCATCGATGTCCATTTCGGGGTCGATGTAGGCCAGCTCCAATTGCTCGAAAGCAAGGTCGTGTTGACCCTGGCCGTAGTAGTGTTCGGCCAGTGCGATGCGCAGCATGCTGTTCCCGGGGTCGAGTTCCAGGGCCTTCAGGTACTGCTCCCGGGCTTTTTCATGTTCTCCGCGCTGGTCGTACAATTCACCCAGGAGGCCTTGGTAGGAGGGCTCGTTGGGGTAGGCCTTCACCGCCCGCTGCACTAGCTTCTCGGCTTCTTCCAACTCGCCGTTGGCGGCCAGCATGCCGAACTGCTGCTGGATGAGCTCCTCGCTCAGCCCGAAGCGTTTCTCCATATCCCCATAGACCTTGATGGCTTCGGCGACCTTGCCGCTGCTGGCCAGTGTATGGGCCAGGTCCAGGTGGGTCTCGTAGCGCTCCGGCCAGCGTTCCAGGATGCCCCGGTACACAGCAGCGGCTTCGTCGGGCTTGCCGTATTGCAGGTAGAGGTCGGCCAGCAGGAAGCGGTACCAGATGTTGTCCTTGTCCGTTTCAACGGCCCGTTTGGCCATGTTCACGGCTTCGGTGCCGTTCTGCCCCTGGTGGTAGAGTTTGCCCAGTTCGAACATGGCAGCCCCGTTCTTGGGGTCCAGCTTGATGCACTGTTGGTACAGCTGGATGGCCTGGGTGGTCTTGCCTGCCAGGCGTGCGTTGGTGGCTTCCATGAACAGGTGCATCACCTCGGCCCGCAGGTCGCTGGGTGCTTGCCCGGAAACGGCGGTCGGGCGTGCCGCATCGGGCTTGCCCCCCGTGACGGCTGGTTTGGAAGCGCCACAGCCCCAGAGCAGCAGCAGCAAAGCGGGTAGCAGGGGGCGCAGGGTGCACATGTTCAAGTTGGGTGGTCTCAGCCCACCGTGCTGTCGTCGCTGAGGCTCAGGTCCATCGCTTTTCCGGTGACGATGGCGCGTTCGCCGAGCATGCTGTTGTCGATGATGGCATCGGTGATCTGCACGGAGGGTCGTACGATCGAATTCCGTACCACACTGTTGGTGATGGTGGCACCGCTCTCGATGGAGACGTTCGGCCCCACGATGCTGTTCACCAAGGTGACGTTCTCGCCGATGAAGCAGGGGGAGATGACGAAGCTGCCGGTGAGCTTGGCCTTGGGGCTCACCAGTCCCTTGTCCTCCTTCAGGAAACCGAGCACCTTGGCGTTGGTGTCCACCATGGCGTTCTTGTTGCCGCAGTCCATCCATACGTCCACCGCCCCGGCCTTGAAGCGCGCACCCTTCTGCTTCATGTTCTCCATGGCGTTGGTGAGCTGGTACTCGCCCTTCTCCTTGATGTCGTTGTCGATCAGGAATTGCATCTCCTTGCGCAGCCGCTCACCATCGGCGAAGTAGTAGATGCCGATGATGGCCAGGTCGCTCACGAACTCGAGGGGCTTCTCCACGAACTCGGTAATGATGCCGGCGCCGTCGAGCTTCACCACGCCGAAGGGCCGGGGGTCCTCCACCTTGTTCACCCAGATCACCCCATCGCAGTCCTTGTCCAGCTTCAGTTCGGCGCGGAACAGGGTATCCGCGAAGGCCACGATCACGCGGCCGCTCAGCGCGCTTTCGGCGCAGAGGATGGCGTGGGCGGTGCCGAGGGCCACGTCCTGGTAGTGGATGCTGCCTTTGGCGCCCACGCGCTTGGCGATCTCCATCAGCTCGTTCTCCACCTTCACCCCAAAGGCGGGGTTCACCACAAAGGCCACCTCCTCCACGGGCTCACCGGCCACGGCGGCCAGGTCCTCCACAAGGCGTTGTACGATGGGCTTGCCGGCGATGGGCAGCAGGGGTTTGGCGGTGGTGTGGGTGTGGGGGCGCATGCGCTTGCCCATGCCCGCCATAGGGACG
>JBIIYD010000032.1:0-17499 GCA_044347005.1 Flavobacteriales bacterium
CTTCTACGACAAGAACAAGAACAACCCCAAGTACAAGCAGAAGGCGTCGCGCAAGTTCAGCTACGTCATCTTCCCCGTGGCGGCATCGGAAAGCGACCGCGCACTGGCACGCCAGGAGTTGGCCGACCTGTACGACAGCTTCAGCACCAACGACAACGACTCCCTCTTCGTGGTGGCCAACAGCGACAGCCGCGCGTACAGTGTTACCCCATACACCGAAGGAACCGCCGATAAGCTAAATGATTCCCTGATCGTGAATGCGGCCGTGGGCTCCGTTGTAGGACCCTTCGTGCAAGGCGAGCAGTGGCGTCTGGTGAAGGTGAAGGAGCTGGCCGATGTGCCCGAGGCACGCGTGCGCCATATCCTGCTCAGTACCCAGCAGGGCAAGACCGAGGAAGACCAGAAGAAGCTGGCCGACAGCCTGCTGACCGTGGTGAAACGCGACCGCAGCAAGTTCGAGGACCTGGTGACCAAGTTCAGCGATGATCCCGGAAGCACCGGCACCGGTGGGGTCTACGAGTGGTTCGACAAACAACGCATGGTGCCCGAATTCACCGCTGCGAGCTTCGATCAGAAGGTGGGTGCCATCACCATCGCGAAGACCACCTACGGCTTCCACATCGTGGAAGTGCTGGGCCAACGCACCCGCAGCGAACGCCGCGTGATCAGCGTGGAACGTACCATGAGCCCTTCGCCGGCCACCTACAAGGAAGTGTACAAGAAGGCCAACGACTTCTCCCTGCGCAACACGGACGTGGAGTCCATGACCAAGAGCGCCGAAGAACTGGGGCTGCAAGTGCAAAGTGTCGACGAGTTCCGTCCCGACATGCGCAACGTGGCAGGGCTGCAACAGCCCAACAGCGTCATCACCTGGGTGAACCGTGCCAAGCTGGACGCGGTGAGCGAGCCGCTCGATGCTGGCGAGAACTATGTGGTAGCCCTGCTCACCGGCATCCGGGAGGAAGGTGTACCGCAGCTCGAGGATGTGCGCGAACTCTTTACCGCCGAGGCCACCAAGGCCAAGAAGGCCGATGCCTATGCCACATTGATGGCGGGCAAAACGGACCTCGCCGCATTGGCGACCGAGGTAGGTGGCAGTGTACAATCGGCGAACGACATGGCCTATAACAGCTTCAGCATTCCCGGTGGCTTCGGCGAGTTCGAGGTCATTGGCCAGATCTTCGCCCTGCAGGCAGGCCAGACCAGCGTACCGCTGAAAGGCGAGAACGCGGTGTTCGTGGTGAACATGCTGAACCGTACCGAAGCCGATCAAGCCGCCGACGTGAGCAGCGAGAAACCCGGCCTTACCCAGCGCGTTCGCGCCCGTGTGGAGAACGGCCTGTTCGGCGGCCTGCGCGATGCCGCTGGCATGAAGGACAACCGCAGCCTGTACTACTGATCACGAACTTTTGATCATGCAGAACGCCGGGCCATTGTGGTCCGGCGTTCTGCTTATGGGGTGGTCCCATCGGATCACGATTCAGGAACGATCGATCGTGACAGGGAACGAGCAACGTGAGTGCGTTCTTATCAGAACAAATAGTCCCCCGGATCTTTGCGATGAGCAAGAATCCTCGTGCGTTGATCAGCGCAGCTGGCTCAACCTTTCCGCATCCAGCCTGAGCAGGATCGCCAGCAGGATAGTGAAGGCGATCATGCTGCTGCCACCGTAGCTGAAGAAGGGCAGGGGAATACCGATCACCGGTGCCAGGCCGATGGTCATGCCCACGTTGATCATCAGGTGCAGGAAGAAGATGCTGGCCACGCAATAGGCGTAGATGCGCGTGAATTTGGAGCGTTGGCGGTCGCTGATCTGGATGATGCGCAGGATGAGCGCGGAGAGCATGAGCACCACGAACGAGGTGCCGAGGAAGCCCCATTCTTCGCCCACGGTGCAGAAGATGAAGTCGGTGCTTTGCATGGGCACGTACTTGAACTTGGTGAGGGTGCCTTCCAAGTAGCCCTTGCCGGTGAAGCCGCCCGAACCGATCGCGGTCTGGCTCTGCTTCACGTTGTAGCCCAGGCCCTGGGGGTCCTCCATCTGGCCCAGCATCACCAGGATACGGTCGCGTTGGTGGGTGGCCAGTACTTTTTCGAAGGCATAGTCCACGCTGCTGATGAAGACGGCCGAGCTGACCACACCCATCACGATGTAGCCGTACATCCGTTTGCGCAGGCGTTTCAGCACCATGTTGCGCACCACCCACCAGCTGAACGCGGCGAAGATCACGATCAGTAGCAAGAGGAACATGGGTCCGGGTAGCGTCTTGTCCGTAAAGGGCAAGCCGAAGGCGGAACCCTTGAAGATGAGCGAGAGCACCGAGAGGATCGCCGCCAGGATCCCCAGAAGCAGCACGTTGCCGGAGAGCCCTTCGCGGTAGAGCACGAGGATGAATGCCCCGGAGACCAGCGCGGTGCCGGTATCGGGTTGCAACATGATCAAGGCCACTGGGGCCAGGATGAGGGCGCCGGAGACGACCCGGGAGCGCAGGTCGATCAGGGCTTTGAGGCCGCTGAGGTAGCGGGACAGTGCCAGTGCGGTGGCGAACTTGGCGAACTCGGCGGGTTGGATGCCGAAGCCACCGATGGCGAACCAGGCCTTGGCGCCGTTGACCTCCTTGCCGAAAAGCAGCACGGAGACCAGCAGTACCAGCACGAAGCCGTACATGGCGTAGGCCGAATCGCGGAACACATGGCCGCGCACGAGCAGGAAGCTGCTGCCGAGCACCAAGCTGATGGCCATCCAGACGGCCTGCTTGCCATATTCCTTGCTCTGGTCGAAGATGTTGGCATGCTCTGGATCGTAGGCCGCGCTATAGATGTTGGCCCAGCCCATGAACATGAGCGCCAGGTAGATCAGGAGTATGGGCCGGTCGAAGTTGGCGGCCACGTTCTCGCGTCCCCTCATCGCCTTCTGCGGGGTTTCTTCACCGGTTTCACGTAGTTCTTCTCGGCCGCGATCAGGTCGGCCTTCAGCATGCGTTCGATCACCTCGGGCCGGGCAATGGTATCCGTGAGGTACTGTTCGATGAGCAGGCTTGCGATGGGCGCCGCCCATGTACCCCCGAAGCCGGAATTCTCCACGTACACGGCGATGGCGATCTTGGGATCCTCAAGGGGCGCAAAGGCGATGAATACGGCGTGGTCCTGCCCGTGTGGATTCTCGGCGGTGCCGGTCTTGCCGGCCATGTTGATGCCTTCGATGCGTGCCTGCCGTGCCGTGCCGCCCGGTTCATGCACCACCCGGCGCATGCCCTCGTGGATCAGGTCGTACCACTTGGGGTCCACATCGGTCACGTGTTTCACGAGGTAGCGCGCCTGTATGCTGTCCGGGTGGCCCACTGCGCGCACCACGTGCGGGTCGTAGTACCAGCCCTTATTGGCGAAAATGGCGGCGAGGTTGGCCATCTGTAGCGGCGCCACCAGCACCTCGCCCTGCCCGATGCTGGCACTGTAGATGGTGCTGAAGGCCCAGCGTTCCTTGCCGTACTTGCGGTCGTAATAGGCCGGTCCGGGCAGGTTGCCTCCCTTTACCGACGGCAGGTCGATGCCGGGGCGCTGGCCCATTCCGAAGCTCTTCATGTAGGTTTCCCAGGTTGCCAGCCCCAGAGCCGCGTCCTTGAAGCGGTTCTTGTCCGCATCGCGCTCCACCATGCGCTTGAAGACCATGTAGAAATAGGGGTTGCAGGAGTACTGGATGGCCTTTTGGATGTCCGTCGCGGTCGGGTGGTTGTGGCAACCAACAAGGCCTTTGTTGCAGGGGAACGAGGTGTTCGGTTCGATGGCCCCTTCGTCCAGGGCGATCAGCGACTGCACGATCTTGAAGATGGACCCGGGCGGGTATTGCGCCTGCAGCGCACGGTCGAACAAGGGTTTGATGGGATCGCGTTGCAGCACGCCATAGTTGGTGTTGCGCACACGACCAACCAGCAATTCGGGGTCGTAGGTCGGGCTGCTCACCAGGCAAAGCACTTCGCCTGTCCTGGGGTCCAGGGCCACGATGCTGCCCTTCTTGTTCACCATCAGGCGTTCGCCCAGCATCTGCACGTCAAGGTCTATGCCGGTGAACAGGTCCTTGCCTTCCACGGCGAGGGTGTCGTAGATCCCGTTCTTGAAAGGGCCCTTGATGTTGTTGTGAACGTCCACCAGCACGTAGCCCACGCCACGGCTTCCCCGCAGCTGTTCTTCGTAGTAGGATTCCAGTCCGCCCACCCCGATCACGTCCCCGGAGCGGTAGTACGGATCCTTCTCCACGCGTGCGGCGCTCACCTCGCTCAGGTAACCGAGCAGGTGGGCGGCGGTGCGCGGCGGATAGGTGCGCAGCGTGCGGCTTTGGCCGTAGAACCCCGGATACTTGTGCAGGTGTACGGCAATGGAAGCGAACTGGTCGGCCGGGATCTGCTTTTCGACCATGCTGGGCTTGAAGCGGGAGTAGGAACTGGCGTCCTTGAGCCGGATGCGCATCTCATCCACGCTGACCCCGACCAGTTCGCAGAAACGCAGCGTATCGAAGGGCTTCACCTCGCGGGGTACCACCATGAGGTCGTATACGGGGGTGTTGGCCACCAGCAACCGTTCCTTGCGGTCGTAGATCAGCCCGCGCGACGGGTATACCGTGATCTTCCGCTCGGCCATGTTTGCGGCGGTGGCCTTCCACTTGTCGTCCACCACCTGGATCCAGAAGAGCCGTATGATGAAGGTGATGGCGATGAAGAGCACCGCCGCGATCAGCACGTATTTCCGCGATTCGAAGTTCATGTCCGGCCCCGTTCAGGTCGTGCGGTCAGGAACTGCGCCAGCAAGCAGAGCAACAGGGTGAACGCACCGCTGAGGACCGCCCGGAAGAAGGTGGAGAAGAACGCATCGAAGCGGTAGATCTCCACGAAGAAGAGCCAGAGGTGATGCACGAGGATCAGCAGGCCGGCGTAGGTCACGAACCACGTGAGGCCCATGCGGGGCACGGTGGGCCGCATGCCGTATTCGTAGCCTTCGCGCGGCGCCAACAGACGCACCACCTGGATGCGGGTGTACATCATGACGATGCTCGCGCTCATGTGCATGCCGGGTGTGCTGCTGAAGAGGTCCATGGTGCCCCCGGTAACGGCCCCGATGATCAGCAACGACCAGGCGGGCAGCTCGAAGGGCAGCATCAGCAGGAAAAGTACGTAGAGGTAGGGCACCAGGTATCCATTGGCCACGTCCAGATGGTCGAGCACGAGGGCCTGCACCAGGATCAGCAGGCAGAAGCGCAGGAGGTTGGCCAGGATGGTGCCGATCATGGAACATCATGGGCTTTTTGCAGCGTGTCGCGCTCGGCACGTTGCAGGTCCTTCACCACATACACGAAACTGTTCCGGGTCATGTCCTCGGTAAGGCGGATCACGATATCGTGGTAGTTGCTGCCCGGCTCGGCGCTCACGCTCTCCACCACGCCCACGTCGATCCCCGCCGGGAAGGTGCCGTCGCCACCGCGCGTTTCCACCGTATCGCCCACCACCACACGGGCGTGTTTCGCAATGTCGATCACCGCGGCGGTGGCCGGGTCGTTGGTGTTCCAGTACAGCAATCCGAAATGGCCTGTCCGCCGCAGCCGTACGCTGGTGCGAATGGTGGGACTGAGGATGCTGATGACCGATGCGAAGTGGGGGCTTACCTCGCGCACCACACCGATGATGCCGTCCGGGCCGATGACGCCCATTTCTTCACGCACACCGGCGGTGGCGCCCTTGTCCAGGGTAAGGAAGTTCTTCTGCTTGTGCCAGGTGCTGTTGACCACCTTGGCGGTGATGTAGCTGTATTCCTGGCGATGGATGGTATCGTTGATACGCACGAACAGGTCCTCCACCGGACTGTACGCGCTTTCGTGCCGGTTGCGCCAGGCGGCGTTCTCCTCGGCCAGTCGGCGGTTCACCTCCTTCAGGTTGGCATAGTCCGTGATGTCGCGGCGCCAGGTGAACACCGTGCCCACGAAGGCATTGCTGGAACTGATGGCCTGTGCCCTGTGGTGCGCGTTGCCATTGTGCAGCAGCACCAGCGCGAACACCATCAGGCCCAGGAACAACAGCGTGTTCCTGATCCGGAAGAGGAAGCGGAAGAGGTCGCGCATGGAAGATGAGCGGTGAGTGTGGAGTGGCGAGTGCTCTACCCGGCAGCCGTTGGAGCACTCGCCACTCACTACTCGCCACTCGTTACTCTCTCATTAGGAACTGGAAGCGGTCGATGTTCTTCAGGGCGATGCCGGTTCCGCGGGCAACGGCGCGCAAGGGGTCTTCGCTCACATGTACGGGCAACTTCGTCTTGATGCTGATGCGCTTGTCCAACCCACGCAGCAGTGCACCGCCACCGGCCAGGTAGATGCCGGTCTTGTAGATGTCGGCGCTCAGCTCGGGCGGGGTGGCCTCCAGGGCGCTCAGGATGGCTTCCTCGATCTTGCTGATGCTCTTGTCCAAGGCCTGGGCGATCTCGCTGTAGGTTACGGTGATCTCCTTGGGGATGCCGGTCATGAGGTCGCGACCGCGCACCGCGTAATCGGGTGGCGGATTGTCCAACTCGGTCATGGCGGCCCCCACTTCGATCTTGATCTGTTCGGCGGTACGCTCACCCACCAGAATGTTATGCTGGCGGCGCATGTACTCCTCGATGTCGTTGGTGAACTCGTCACCGGCCACGCGGATATTCTTGTCGCACACGATACCGCCCAGGGCGATCACCGCGATCTCACTGGTACCACCACCGATGTCGATGATCATGTTGCCCATGGGCTCCTCCACATCGATACCGATCCCGATGGCGGCTGCCATCGGCTCGTGGATCAGATAGACTTCCTTGGCACCGGCATGTTCGCTGCTGTCCTTCACGGCCCGCTTCTCCACCTCGGTAATGCCGCTGGGGATGCAGATCACCATGCGCAGGTTGGGGGTGAAAAGCCGTCGGCCGGGATTGATCATCCGGATCATGCCCTTGATCATGTCCTCGGCCGCTTTGAAATCGGCGATCACCCCATCGCGCAGCGGGCGTATGGTCTTGATGTTCTCGTGGGTCTTGCCATGCATCTGTTGGGCCTGTCGGCCTACAGCGATGACCTTGCCGGTGGTGCGGTCGATGGCTACGATGCTCGGCTCGTCCACCACGACCTTGTCGTTGTGGATGATCAGCGTGTTGGCCGTACCGAGATCGATGGCGATCTCCTGGGTGAAAAAGTTGAACCAGCTCATGGTCGGTCCGGTCAGTGTTTGAAGTGGCGGTGGCCTGTGATGCACATGGCCAGGCCGTGCGCGTTGCAATAGTCGATGCTGTCCTGGTCGCGGATGCTGCCTCCCGGATGCACGACCGCCGTGATGCCCGCCTTGTGGGCGATCTCCACGCAATCGGGAAAGGGGAAGAAGGCATCGCTGGCCATAATGGCATCCGTGAGGTCGAAGTTGAACTTGCCGGCTTTGGCGATGGCCTGTTCCAAGGCATCCACGCGGCTGGTCTGGCCCGTACCACTGGCAAGGAGCTGGTCGTTCTTGGCCAGCACGATGGCGTTGCTCTTGGTGTGTTTCACCAGGATGGTGGCGAACACCATGGCGGATACCTCGACCGCGGTAGGGGCCTTGGTCGTTGCCGTGCGGATACTGCCGGGGCTGGCCACCACCTGATCGGCATCTTCGGTCAGGATACCGTTCAGCGCCGTGCGCACCTTCACGTTGGAGCGTTTGGCGGGCTTGCGCTTCAGGATCATCCGGTTCTTCTTCTTCATCAGCACCTCCAGCGCCTCGGCGTCGTAATCAGGAGCGGCGATGATCTCGAAGAATAGCGGGTCGATGGCTTCGGCCGTAGCCTTGTCGATACGGGCGGTGGTGATCAACACGCCCCCGAATGCACTCACGGGATCCCCGGCCAAAGCTGCCTCCCACGCCTCCAGCACGGTATGGCGTACTGCGGCACCGCAGGCGTTGTTATGCTTCAGGATCGCGAATGGCACACCGTTCAGCGTGCTGAGGTCATCGATGAGTTCCACGGCCGCATCCAGGTCCAACAGGTTGTTGTAGCTGAGTTCCTTTCCGTTGAGCTGCTCGAACATGCCGTGCAGATCACCGTGGAATGCGCCTTTCTGGTGGGGGTTCTCCCCGTAGCGTAGCACATGGGTAGGTCCGGCGCTCAGGCGCAGATCGCCGTTTCCGTTGGCGAACCAGTTGTAGATGGCTCCGTCGTAGTGCGAACTGACCCCGAAAGCGGCCATCGCGAAAGCCTTGCGTTGTGTCAGGGTCGTGGTGCCGTCCTGCTCCTTCAGCAGGCGAAGTAGCTCGGCATACTGGGCCATGGCGGGCACGATGACCACGTCGGCGTGGTTCTTGGCCGCAGCGCGGATCAGGCTGATGCCGCCGATGTCGATCTTCTCGAGGATCTCCGCCTCGCTGCCGCCAGCGGCCACCGTGGCTTCGAAGGGATACAGGTCCACGATCACCAGGTCGATGGGCGGGATCTCGTACTCCTCCAGTTGGGCCACGTCGCTGTCCAGGTCGCGGCGCCCGAGGATGCCACCGAACACCTTGGGGTGAAGGGTCTTAACCCGGCCTCCGAGGATGCTGGGGTAGGAGGTAAGGTCCTCCACCGGAGTTACCACTACACCAAGCCCTTCGATGAAGGTTTGGGTGCCGCCGGTGGAATAAAGGTGTACGCCCAGCCGGTGGAGTTCACGGACGACGGGTTCCAGCCCGTCCTTGTGGAACACGGATATGAGCGCGCTTTGGATGCGTTTTTGACCGTCCAATGGGTATGCGTACGAAGGTTAGAGGCTGATCCGGGCACAAGTTTACAGCAAGTTCGCCCCGATCCAAGGCGGCACGTGCCGCAGATGCCCGGAGATTACCAACAGTCGTGCCCACGAAGGGGCCCGTCAGAAGCGCAGACCGATGCCGATGTGGACGTTGAGCACCCGGGTGGGCGAGGAAAGGGTCTCGAACGATACCTCTCCATTGTTACCGATCACGATGGACCGCGGGTCCACGTACTGAACCTTGCCGGTGCTCAGTCGCTCCACGCGTCCTTCCACATAAAAGGCGCCCGAAGGGGCTACTTGCACCCCCACGGCCCAACCTGCACTGCCGACGAAATTGCTCGCGTTGCGTTCCTTGCTGAAGGCTTCGTCAAGTCCGTCCACCTGCAGCACGGAGCGGGTGGTAAAGTGTTTCAGCCCGGCCATGGCCGCCACATAAGGGCTCACCTTGCCATTGAAGGGTTTGAGGCGTGCCACGCCGTGGTAGCCGTAAACGTTGCTGTTCACTTCCAGGTTGCCCGTCTCGGCCGTGAGCTGGTCCTCGTTCAAGGCCACCACGCTGCTTTCGCCGCCCATACGCCCCCACGAGAAGTCGAACCCCAGGTCGATCGGCAACAGGCGCATGGGTACTGCAAGCTCGGCGCTCAATCCTACTATCTCTCGGCCCCAGCTTTCGCTGAAGGCACCGATCGGGATCCCGATCTCCAAGCCACCGCCAATGGTGGCGCGGCGGTCCATCAGGCCTCCTTGGCCATTCCTGGCGTTGGAGCCTTGTTGGGCACGCAGGTTCGTTGTCAGTAAGGTGCACAGGAGGACGATGATCGCGCTACGCATGGTCGCAGGACTTGGTCGTTGGGCCCATCCAAAACGCATGCCGCAGCATTCCTCGTATCGATGTTCAGGACACGGATGGCTCCCAAGGGGTTCAGCGCACCCGAAAACGCCGTTCTTTGGTTCCATGGAAGCTGGCACCTGGTGGGCGGAGCTCGGACTTTGGGGGCTCTTTCTGGCCTCCTTCCTCGCGGCCACTGTATTGCCCTTCAGTTCGGAAGTGTTGCTCGCAGCCATGGCCCTTGGTCCCTGGAGCACGCTCGGCTTGTGGGCCGCGGCGAGCGTGGGCAATACCCTTGGTGGCATGAGCTCCTACGGATTGGGCCGTCTGGGCGATGCTGCCAGCATTGCGCGATGGCTTCGCACGGACCCGCTCAAAGCACAACGCTGGCAGGACCGGCTGCGGCGTTTCGGCGCTTGGGGCGCTTTGTTGACCTGGCTTCCGTTCATCGGCGATCCGATCGCCATCGCCTTGGGCCTGGGCCGCACACCGGCTTTGGCCACGGCGGTATTGATGTTCGTGGGCAAGGCGGCCCGCTACGGCATCCTGTTGGTTGCACTGCGGCAATAGTGTCGCAAAGCGGCCTACGAATATCCCGCGAACAAGAAAGCCCCGCCGAAGCGGGGCTTTCCAGGATGCCGGGAAGGTGCAAGGACCTTAGTAAGGCGTGTTCTGGGGGTCGAAGTTGGCCCAGCCTGCGGTCCAGTTCTCCGAGCCGAAAGCACCGCGGTATGCCACCGGGGTGAAGAAGCTGTCGGTCAGCGGACCGGCCGTGAAGTCAGCACCGCTCAACAGAGGGCTTCCACCGTTCGGCAGGAAGTTCGGGTTGGTCAGGTTGAAGGGGTTGGCCACTTGCAGATCGCTGTTGTTGGCGTAAACCGTGTTGTTCCAGCCCGTGGTGTTGAACCAGCTGGTGATGCCGGCCTGGTCCCAGGTCTGGCCACTTGGCACGTTCAGTGGGGTGCCCATGCCAGCGATCACACTGTTGCGGAACATCAGGTCGTTGTTGGTGGCATTGGCCTGGGTGCTGTTGCCATCGATGTACAAACCGGTGGGGTAGCCAGCGAAAACGCTGTTGAACACGCGGGTCTGGGTGTTGCGACGGAGGTGCAGTGCCCGGGCATACTGTGCGTTGATGGTCGTGCTGGCATCGGCCTTGGGCCCGAAGATGCTCACGTTGCTCCAGGTGCCTTGGCTGTAGGGAGCCACAGCGTTGCCTGCCGCATCGTTATCGCACTCGAATCCGTTGCTGGAGCTTTGGTCGGCCACGTTCGGGTCGCGCAGGCTCACGGCCCACTGCACCTTGCCTTGGAAGCCGAAGTCCTGGTCGAAATCATCGTCCCAGCCGCGCAGGGCGATAAGGTGCTTCGCGTTCACGGTGCCGCCGAACCACTCGTAGCTGTCATCACCGCAGTAGCTCACTTGTACGTGGTCGATGATGGTGCCGCGACCAACGCCGCCCATGGTCAGGCCGTTGATCTCCTGGTTGGGCTGGAATGGGATGCCGCTGAATTCGATACGCACATAGCGCAGGATACCGCTGTTGTCGTTGGGGTCGTTGCCACCGTATTGGGCATCCACACCACCTTCGACAGTGGGGTCGCTGGGCTGGTTGTGGGGAGCCTTGCCGCAGATGATGATACCGCCCCAGTCGCCGTAATCACGGCTGCCGGCCGGCTGGTTGCTGGTGAACACGATGGGCAGGTTGGCCTGTCCGTCCGCGATCAATTTTCCACCGCGCTTCACGATCAAGGTGCCTTTGGTGGGCTTGTCGCCTTTGATGACGGTACCGGCCTGGATGGTGAGCGTAGCTCCGTCCTCCACGTAGATGAAACCCTTCAACAGGTACTTGTTGTTGCTGGTCCACTCCGTATTGGAGGTAATGCTCGCCGTCACCTCGATCACGCTGTTGTTATCGGGAGCGTATTCGCAGCAGCAATCCTGTTCCGCATCGGGATCGTAATTGGTGGCTGTGGGGTCGGTGCACCCTTCTTTCTTTTTGCAGGCTGGCAGGGCTACTGCAATGGCTCCGAGCATCAGCATGCTGAGGGCTTGGTTCTTCCAGAGGTTCATTACGGTCTTTGGGTTGATTTGTACGCTGCAAAGAGACCCTCCCGGTGTTACTTGGTCTTCGCTTCGATCTTAACGGATCATCAAGAACGCGGTGCCCAGTGTTAAGAGAAATGCCCGACCAAGGCCGGGCATTTATTACGAAGTCGGATCACTTCAGAAGCGCCATCCCAGGCCGATGGAGTAGTAGGCCCCGCGACGCAGGCTCATGATCTCTTCGTCCTTGCTATCGATGCCACCGCTCTCGTTGGAGTCCTGGATCAACAGTGTGCGTTGGTTTAGGATGTCCTGAGCGCTCAGCTTCATTTCGAAGTGTTTGCCCCAGCCCTTGGTGAGGGTAAGGTCGATCACGTTCCGTGGCATCTCATAGATGTCCGGTGTGCCGAACGTGCCTACGGCGAACAGGCGAGGTCCGATCACGTTGTAGAGGATGTTGTACTGGAGTTTGCGTTCGGTATCCTGGTAATACAGGCCTGCGTTCACGATGTACGGTGACTGGCCCATCAGCGGGCGCTGCTGTGCCTGTCCGCGAGCACCTTCGCCCAACTCCACTTCGGTCACGATGTATGCGCCGTTGAACATCACACCCACTTTGCTCAGGTAGCCTTTGCTGAACAGCCCACTGAGCTGTTTGCGGGCCTCGACCTCTGCGCCAATGCTTTCGGCACGCTCGGCATTGCCGAAGGAGAAGTTGCGTGTTCCACCGCTGCCGGCACCGGGCAGGAAGAACATCTCGATGGGGTTGCTGAAGTGCTTGTAGAACACGCCGAAGCTGATGACCTCGGAAGGGCTCGGGTAGAATTCGTAGCGGGCGTCCACGTTCTGGATGGTGGCCACTTCGAGGTCCGGGTTACCCGTGAGCACGTTGTTGAAGCTGAAGTCATAGAACGAGAACGGGGCAAGTTCCCTGAATTCTGGACGGTTCACCGTGGTGGCCCAGGCCACACGTACCTGTGATTTTTCGCTCAGGGAGCGCGATGCGTTGATCGAAGGCAGTATGCTCAACACCGGGTTGTCCACCGCTACACGTTGTCCGCCGAAAGTGGCGCTGTTCAAGGTCTGCGTGTTGTGCTCTGCACGAACCCCAACGCTGATGACGGTGGTGGTGGCCAGATTGATGGTTGCACCCGCGTAGCCGGCCAGCAGTGCATTGGCAGCAGTATACCGGTCGCTCGGGTTGGTGCCTTCTTCCAGTTTGAACCCGGTGGTGTTGTTGATGTTCTGCGATGCGAATACTTCGTCCAACGGTGCGTACAGCAAGGACTGGTCGAAATTGGCGCTGCTGGCGGCCTTGAAGCTCATCCACCGTGCGCTGAAGAGCCTGTCCTTGAACTCCACGAATGTCCCGGTGCGCAGCTTGATCGTATTCTTCTCACCGGTCAACTTGTGCTCGTAATCCAACGTACCGGTGATCACGCTTTCGTTCATGTCCGAGTAGAAGCGGCCAGCGTCCAAGGTGGTGGCACCCGGTGGTATGATGGTCTGGAAAGGTGTGTTCGCGTCGGTCGCGTTGATGTCGCGCACGGTGCGGATACGGCGGAAGTCCGGCTCCTTGCTCCACGTCCGTCCATAGGCGGCGTTCCAGCTCAATTTGTTGACGTCGGTGGTCAGTTCATGTTCGCCGTGCAATTGACCGCTGTAGATGGTCCTTTGTTGGTACCGGAAGGCGTAGTTCTTCACCTCGAACTGCTCCTCGAAGTTGGAGCCTGTGCGCAGCGTGGCCTGATCGGTACCCTGCTGGGTGAACAGGTTGCGGAACTCGAGCTTGGTCTTGGAACCCACCAACAGGCTGAAATTGCTCAACGCACTTACTCGGACCTGCTGGAAGTTCTCGTTGTCGCTGTAGTTGTAGATACTGTCGCTGCTCTGGGACACCGGGTCGAACACGTTGTAGTTGTAGTTCTTGGCGGTGAAGGAGGTGCGCGTATTGCTGTAGTTCAGGCTGGTGATGTTACCGCCGGTCACCTTCTTGCCTTCGCCTCCGAACCTGCGGGCCAGCATCAGGTTGAAGCGCTGGTCCGGCATTGCCGTGCGCGATTCGGCCACCCAGTTGTTGGCCAGGGAACGACCGGCGCTCTGCAACCTTTCCGGTGTGGTGTTGTACAGGTTTCCTGGGAAGGAGGTAGGCAACTGGCGCAGTCCATCGTCGAAGCCGAACTTGTCCGTGCTGCTTTGCTGGCTGCTGTTGAAATCGTTGAAGGTGGTGCCGGCGCGAACCGAGGTGCTGTAGTCGATGCGGGTCATGTTCTCGCTGGGCACATTGATCGTGTAGAGCTTGATCACGCCACCGGCGAATTCACCGGGCAGCTCAGGCGCACCGGTCTTGTACACCATGATGCGGTCCAATGCGCCGCTGGGCAGGATGTCGAAGCTGAACGCCCGGCGGTCGCTTTCGAGGCTCGGTGCGATCACATCGTTCAGCATAACGGTATTGTAACGATCGGCCAACCCGCGGATCATGATGAAGCGATCGCCCACCATCGTTACCCCGGGGATACGTTTCACCACATCACCCGCACTGCGGTCCTGTCCTTTGCTGATCTGTTCGCGGCCGATGCCGTTCACCACCTGTTCGCTTTGGCGTGTGGCCATCACTACTGCCGCTTCCGTTTCCGTGCGGCGCGTGGCCACAACGTCCACCACCTTCATTTCCACGGCAAGGGTCTTCAATTCGATGTTGCTGCGCAAGGTCTGACCCGCCACCACCGTGATGGGGCGCTCCACTGCTTCGTAGCCTACGAAGCTCACTTGAAGGATGTGGTTCCCGGGGTCCGCTTGAAAGCTGAAGTTGCCGTCCAGGTCGGTGGTGCCACCGGTGGTGGTGCCCTTGAGCACCACGTTGACAAAGGGCATGGGCTGCACTTTGCCTGCTTCGGTGCCTGTGATCGTTCCGGTAACGGTACCCTTTTGGGCAATGGTCGAGAAGGAGAGGAGCAGGAAGAAGAGCGAACCGAGGGAACGGATCATTGAAAATGGGCGAAAAGCGGTGTTGGCCTTTCGCGCCGCAAAGGTCCGCCCCCCGCGTTACGGCTTCTTTGATCCCATGTTAACGCATGGTTACCCAGGTTAACGGGATCTTATCGTTCCGTTAACCCGGTCCTCCAGGAACCACCAGCGCGGGGCGTCCTTCCGTTTGTGTGCTTGCTGCCACATTACCACCAAGCGGTCCTGCAATAGGATGGTGGCCTCTTCAATGCTGTCCGCCACGAAGACGAATTCCAACTCCTTCCGGCCGATGGTACCCTCGGCCACCATGCGCTCGATCTGCTCCAGCATTGGTGCCCAGTAGTCCTTGCCATAGAGCAGTATGGGGAAGTTCTTCACCTTGCCGGTCTGGATCAAGGTCACTGTCTCGAAGAGCTCGTCCACCGTGCCAGCACCGCCGGGCATCACCACAAAAGCAACGCTGTACTTCAGCAGCAGCACCTTGCGGACATAGAACCGTTCGAAGGTGAGGCTCACATCCAGGTATGGATTGGCATATTGTTCCATGGGCAACACGATGTTGCAGCCCACGCTTCGGGCACCCACATCGCGCGCACCGCGATTGGCCGCCTCCATGATGCCGGGTCCGCCACCGGTCATGATGGTGAAACCCACTCGACCAACGCGCCCCGCCAATTCCTGCGCCGCTTTGTAGTAAGGATGGTCCTCGGCAAAGCGCGCACTACCGAAGAAGGTGACGCAGGGCCCCACGAAGTGCAGTTTGCGGAAGCCATAAATGAACTCGCGGGAGATGTTCACCACGCTCTGGAACTCCTTCCAGCGGGACCGTGGACCCTCGAGGAAGCTGAGGTCGATGTACTGTTTGTTGGAAGGTGGCGTCATGGGTCGCGAAGGTAGCGGGCCGTGTTGGAGGCCAACTCTGCAACGCAGCACCAAGCGCTGTTGTCCTACAGGAACTCCTTCGCTACGAAGGACGATCACCTACATGCAGCCGGTCGGTAGGGTCAGCGGTGTTCGGGCTTCAACGAGGCGGGACTGCAATACTTCACGACCCAAGGCATCATACGCATGTCGTGAAAGCAGGCCCCAAGACGAGGCGATCTTGTGCGCTGGTCATTGGCATCGGGGATCACGCCATTATGAACCAAAGGACCTATCGCGTGTACTGCCCATCACAAGTGCCGAAACCATGCGTTGGTGCTGGGCAGTTGTTCGAATTCTTCGAATAACTCTGGTATGCTTGGAAAGTAGTGCTCTTCCATTATGGCGCTGGCCGCCTAACGTTCAACAAGGGTCAAGGCGATCTCCTGCTTCAACTTGCGGAAGTGTTTGTCCTCGGTGATCAGTGGGATGTTCCAGTAAGCGGCCGTGGCAGCCACGAAAGCATCGGCCAGTTTCAGGCGGTAGCGGGCACGTAGATCGATCGCGATGGACTTGATCTGTTCTTCTACGCCGCTGATCATGAACTCTCGCAACCAGGTCTTTATGGCCTCGCGTTCTTCATCACTGTAGCCCGGAAAGCTCAGGAGCTCCACTTCCGTTATGAAAGAGATGTGGATGGTCCGGTCCTGGAGCAGCTTCTCTATGCGCTTGTCCCCACTGATATGGTGGATCAGTATGTTGGTATCCACCAGCACGCGCTCAGCGGTCATCGCGAACGGTTTTCAAGTACTCCGCCATGCGCTCAGCGATGCCGGTGATCATGCCTGTATACTTCTTTGCATTGTAGCCCTTACGTTTCGGGGCCCTCTTCGTCCGCTTTCGTGGCGTGGTGCGTTCGTAGGTGGAGGCCGGCTCGTTCACCTCGTCCGTTCCACCCCACATCTCGCGCCGTATCGCAGTAAAATCCTCGGTCTTCAGGTCGGGCAGTGTGCCGAAGAACTTCGTCGCGTCGAACACCTTGACGTGCTTGTTCACTTTGGGTGTGCTCTTCACCACCTTCAGTCGCCGGTCGGGTCGGTTGGCCTTGGGCATGGATCGAAGATACAAAGGGACTAACGCAGCACTTTACTCGTGTAGCTGTTACCGTCCTCCGCAGTTGTTTCCAAAATGGAAACTACTGCATCCTCCTCCAGCTCGCCGCTCTCGAAGATGTTGCTCAGGTGCTTGCTGATAGCGGCTTTGCCCACGCCGAACAGGGTGGCGATATCCTTCTGTGGAAGCCATATGGTCTCTTGCTGCAAACGCACAGAGACGTTCACCTGCCCGTCAGCAGTGGTATATAGTAAGAACTCGGTCTGTGCAGGATCGGTCATGGGAGCGGCTTGACGGACTTTCTGGCAAGGTGCAGGTAGCAACTTAACCCTGTCAAGCCATCGGAGGGTTGTACAGCCCGGGAAAAGTTATCCCACCTCACCTTCGTTCTCGGTCCTTTTCAGATCCGCGAACTTGGCCGCCATCGTCGGGTTCTTGCGCGTCAGCTTCTTGATCGTCACGTCCTGTGCTTTGTCGTTCGCAAGCCGCAGGTTGCGGTCGGTGCCCAACAGAGCGTCCTTGGTCTTCTGCAGGTGGTCGATCGATTTGTCGATCTCTTCAACGGCCTTTTGGAAGTGGCGCGAAGCCAGGTCGTAGTTCCTGCCGAAAGCGCTCTTGAAGGCTTCCAGTTCGCTCTCGAAACTGGTGATGTCCACGTTCTGCGCCTTCACCAGCGCGAGCTCCGTCTTGAACTTCAATGAGTTCTGCGCGGCGTTGCGCAACAGGGTGATGATCGGGATGAAGAACTGCGGGCGCACCACGTACATCTTCGGGAAGCGGTGCGACACATCCACGATGCCGCCGTTGTACAGCTCGTTATCGGGCTCCAGCAACGACACCAGCACCGCGTATTCGCAGCCCTTCTCGTTGCGGTCCTTGTCCAGTTCCTTCAGGAAGTCCTCGTTCTTTTTCTTCG
>JBIIYD010000206.1:0-5416 GCA_044347005.1 Flavobacteriales bacterium
TTGATGGGTCCGGACGGTGTCACGATCATGGACCAGATCGATTTCGGTCCGCAGGTTTCAGGGGTCAGCTATGGACGCCAGTCCGATGGCGGTACGCCTTGGGTGGAGTTCACCGTGCCCACGCCCGGAGCCAGCAACAATGCGGTCGGCTTGGCCGAGGCAGAAGCGACCATGACCCTGCGCGCATGGCCGGTACCTGCGGAAGACGTGCTGTTCCTCGACCGCGTGGTGTCAGGCTCGGTCTTCGACGCATCGGGTCGGTCGGTGATGAACTTCGATCGGGCATCGTTCATCCAATTGGGCACAATGGAACCCGGAGCATACAGCATCCGGACCACCGAAGGGACCGTGCTCCGGTTCGTGAAGCAATAGGGAAGAGTAACGGCAGTGGACGGCGGCTCCAGCTTCCTGGCCCGGAACGGACCATTGGTTGGGCCTACTTGATCCTCGTTACGCGCGACGTGAATTCCACATTGTACAGTGCGGCAGTGGAGCGTTGCATGTAGAAGCCTTCGCCGGTCTCCAGGATCTCCACCTTGATCACCAAGGTGGGGTCGAAGCTTGGTGACTTGCTGTTCGACGCCGAGCCACGTTTCTCCTTGATCAATTCCAAGGTGTAGGTGCAGTCGTTCAGCCAGACCACTTTGAGCGTGACTTCATCGTCGCCCATCTTTTCATGCTGCCTGCCCCCTTTGCGGGTGATGATGTTGGAGGTGCCTTTCTCCTTGTCATCGATGCGGAACACGCCGTTCCGGAACTGCTTGCAATCCTTGGTCTGGGCGGACAAGGCAGTGGTGAGCAGAAGCAGCAATAGGATAGGTATGGTCCGCATGTGATCAGCAATATAGCGACCCTTGGACCTCCGGCGGATCGCTCTTTGGGATGACTCCCGGACCATGATCACACCCCGTGCAGTTCCACATCCTCAGTGCCCTCCAAGGTGAGCCACTGTTTCATCTTCTTCTGGATCACCTTGAAGTGGGGCTGGTCCTCCGGTGTGACCAGGGTGAACGCTTCTCCCGAACGCTCTGCACGCCCGGTACGACCGATGCGATGGATGTAGTCCTTCGGTGAGCGGGGCAGCTCGTAGTTGATCACGTAGGGCAGGGCCTCGATGTCGATGCCACGCGAGAGCAGATCGGTGGCTACCAGTACCCGCAGTTTTCCGGCTTTGAAACGCCTCAACAGATCCTGCCTGGCATGGTTGCTCTTCTTGCCGTGGATGGCTTCCGCTTCGATCCCGTGCTTCACCAGCTTGTCCGCCACGTGGTCGGCGCTATGGCCCGAGGAGGCGAACACCAGCACCTGTTGCATGTCCATGCTCTGTATCAGGTAGCGCAGGAATGGCCCTTTCCGTTCGGGCGAAACCCGAAAGGCGCGTTGCTGGATCAGTTGCACCTCCTGCGGCTCGTCCACCACCTGGATCACCTCCGGTTTGTGCAGCACCACTTGCGTTATGGCGTTCACCGCCGCACTCAGCGTGGCCGAGAACAGCAGGTTCTGACGTTTGCGGGGCAGCATTGCCAGCACGCGTTCCATCTCTTCCTGGAAACCCAGGTCCAGCATCTTGTCCGCTTCGTCCAGCACCAGCATCTTCACCTCGGCCAGGTGTATGGCTTTGGATCCGATCAGGTCAAGCAGTCGGCCGGTGGTGGCTATCAGCACTTCTACGCCTTGCATGCCGATCATCTGCGGGTTGATGGACACTCCACCGAATACGGCCATCACCTTGGGACGTTCTGCAAGACCAGCGCTCAACTCCTTGAACACCGTTTCCACCTGCACGGCCAGTTCGCGCGTGGGCACCAGCACCAGCACAGGCACATGGCGGTTTTGCACGGCCCACTTTTCGTCGAGCAAACGTTGCAGGATGGGCAGGACATAGCTCGCCGTCTTTCCCGACCCGGTCTTCGCGATGCCCAGAATGTCCTTGCCGAACAACACGGCAGGAATGGCGTGTTGCTGGATCGGGGTGGGTTGTGTGTATCCCAATGCCAAGGCGGCCTGGCCCAATGGTTCGGAAAGACCGAGTGCTACGAATGGTGAGGCGGGTCGGTCCATGATCTACGCGTGGGTCAATAGAAATGCCGTCAATACGGGTGAGGGCCGGGCAAGGTAGCCTTGATCGATCGATGGGAGGAATGGATCCCGCCGGATCTACTGCACGCTGGCATTCATGATCGGGTATGACCAGCGGACCGAGCCCCCTATTTGCATTCCATCCATTCCTCCTTCAGATCCTGTCCATTCACGGTAATGCCCTGAGTGTTCTCGGCCAGACGGATGCACGGCCGCTTCGACTTCTTGCCGGACGGCCGGATCCGTACGTTCTCGAAACGGATGTCGCGTGCGTTGCGGATCCAGAAGCCCGATGCCGGGAAACCCCTGCCAAGCCAGTTGAACTGATTGGCATCCGGGTAGCCGTCCTCCAGCTTCTTGATCTTGCGCGTTACATCCCTGCGGATGCCCTTTGCCTCGAGGACATAGTCGCGGATCGTGATATTGTGGATCCATGAACTCTCGATGCCCGAGATGAAGGAGCCGTCCTTCTCGCAATCCTTGCCGGTGATGCCGGTGATGACGATGTTGCGCAAAGTGCCATGCACCGGATCGGGGCGTTGTTTACACGTGCGGTTGCGCCTTCCACTGCGCAGGAAGATGGGTGTATTGGAACGGAGGATGGTGCAGTCCTGGATGACAATGTTCTCGGTGGTTCCGCCGTCCACGGCTTCCAGCGCCACGCCTGAATCCACGCCATGCTTGCGCGTGCGGCGGAAACGGAAGTAGGTGGTGGAGTCGGGTGGTATTCCGCCAAGGATGCAGTTGCGCAGCAGGATGTTCCGGAAGTCGCCCTCGGTGTCGGTGCCGATCTTGAAGGCGTTGCACTGGCTGTAGATCGCGCAGTTCTCGATCAGGATGTTCTCGGTGACCAGTCCGCTCATGCCCTTGAGGCAAAGGCCATCGTCCTCGGTGCTGAAGACAGAGTTGCGGACGATCACGTTGCGGCAACCGTCCAGGTCCAAGCCATCATTCTCGAAGCTCACCTGGTTCAACACGCGGATGTTCTCGATAAGCACATTCTCGCAATGCACGTAGAGCTGCATCCACTTGTTGGAGTTCTTCAGGTAGATGCCTTGGATGTTCACGTTCCGGCACTCGAGGATGCGCAGTCCGAAGGGATGCCGCCCCGTGGTGTTGCGGCCGAGGGCGTAGGTGGGGTTCCACTTGTAGCCCTGGAAGTCAATCATGCCTTCGCCCCGGATGCCGATGTTCTCCTGCCTGATGGCGATGAAGAGCGCCTGCTGCCTGGGATTGGCGTTGTTGATCTGCCGGTTGGGCTTGTCGGGATCGGGCATGCTGCGATACTCGAAGCCCGTTTCCGGATTCGTGTAAGGTTGGTCCAGTGGCGTTGCCGGGTAGTCGCGCTCGTGGTCCCGGCTGCCAAGGATCACCGCGTCTTTGTCCACCTGGAGCATCACGTTCGATCTCAGGTAAAGCGTTCCCGTGAGGTACTTGCCGCTGTTGAAGAGCACCACACCTCCGCCAGCCGAAGCGCATGCATCGATCGTTCGTTGGATCGCCACAGTATTCATGGTACAGCCATCGGCCACGGCACCGTGCTCCTCCACCTTGAACACCCGATCGGGAACCGGCCAGGGTTGCAGTTCACGGCTAAGGGTCTCGGCCATGTTGTTCATCCGGGTAAGCAGACTGTCCTCCCAACCCTGAGCTGCGACGATTAGTGGAAAGAACAGCATGCAGATGATCCCCCAACGATGTGAGTGCGGCACCTTCTCAGAGATCAACAGTGCTTGGATAGCGCTCATTCGATACGGCCAGGTATGTACGAACCGACTCGTGGCCGCCGTCATATCAACTGCACTAAAGTCAATATTACAGCGCACCACTGTATGGCAAGAATGATCCAGAAGAATTTTCTGCTTGGTGTGGAGAAGGTGTGCAAGGCGACCACCACCCGATCTCGAATAGTCTGCATAATGCTTAGGTCCTCGGCTCCGAAGTCAACTTCGTGCAGATCCGCTTTCTTCAGCCCCCAGATGGTGATCCGCTTCGTCCACCTGTTCTCGTTCGAATCTTTCACAGCCTGGATCATTCGCAGCTTGGTCTTCAAAGTATCACCGCCTTTCCGCAGCAGTTCGGGTTGGCCTTGCCGGATCTTGAGCACTGCAGTATCTATCAACGGGAACAGGAGTGGCTCGCCATTATCCTTGATCATCCTGCTCGCGGTCTTCATCAGAATGTACTTGTTCCCCAAGGCAAAGAGCGCAAAGGGGCTGACGAACAGTATCGCGATAGCAAGGATGAATGCCATGGGCCGCATGGTGAACAACACCACAATTGGCGCCCAGCCACTCGCATGAGCGGGGCCGGGGCCATCATCAAAACCCTGGAAACTCATGAGCAGGAACATGACCGCCACTGCCAACCCTGTTGACAGTCCGCCAAGCAGATTGATCTTGATGAAGCTGAATGCCGCTGAAGCAGCCAAGCCGGCCCCATACATTATACGATCGAAGGTCTTGCTCATGGCCTTATGCGATGTGGAACGATGTGCTGCTCAATAGCGAAAGTGGGGCAATGCGGTCGTGGCCCAAGGTAAACCGCCCGGGATACTATGAACAGTCACACCTTTGCAGCGACCTTCAACGGATCCCCATGCTCGGTCTACAACTCCCTACCGATCCCCGCTGGGCAGTACTCGTTCGCCAGGACCTGCCCGAACTGCTCACCGATCATGCCTGGTGCGAGCTCAAGGCGGCCAGCAATGTGATGAGCATGATCGTGCGCTATCCCGACCTCACGGAATTGATCACTGAACTCACACGCATCGGGCAGGAGGAGTTGGACCATTTCGGGCAGGTGCATGCCAAGATCGTTGCCCGTGGCTGGGTCCTTGGCCCCGAGCGTAAGGACAACTATGTGAATGAACTGATGCAATTCATCCGCAAGGACGGCGACCGCACGGAGCGTCTGGTGGATCGCCTTCTTTTCAGCGCCATGATCGAGGCCCGCAGCTGCGAACGTTTCAAAGTCCTTACCGAAGAAGTGGAGGATGAAGAGCTGCGTTCGTTCTACCGCGAACTGATGATCAGCGAGGCCGGACACTACACCACCTTCATCGGTTTCGCCCGCCGTTTCGGCGGCAAGGTGGATGTGGACAAGCGCTGGAAGGAGTTCCTGGCCTATGAAGCGGACGTGGTGGGACGCTATGGGACGGCACCCACGATCCACGGGTAGGGGGGATGTGGAAATGATCGGATGTGGGAATGTGGAGATGGGATGGAGACCGTTAGGTTACTGAGCCGGTGATGAAGATCCGGACTCATGCGGCGTAGCAAACATCGGGGTGAAGGAAGAAGCGGAGCACCTTCCCTGGTCTGTTTTGGATGCTGCG